>CALWAA010000034.1 GCA_944372725.1 uncultured Bacilli bacterium
GTTTGCGTTCCTGTTCCTGTGGTATTGGCACTCGTTCCTTGGTAAATCAATCTCAAGCTTCCATCTTCATTTATTCGAATGATACGCCAATAAAAATCTCCAAACTTAACCCAGTTATTGTCTACTGTTCCTCTAAAATAGTATGTAGTTCCTTTACTTGTCGTTTCTTCATATATTCCATTTGTTTCTTCACAATTACTTTTTCCACTACAATCTTCTTGAGCTGTTTTACTAAAGTCTGGTGTATCTAAATTTACTTCTATGGTTCCTAATATAGTATCTACTTTCTTTGTTGTTGATGTAACAAAATCTAAATAACATTTTGTTCCTTTTGTTGTAAATGGTATTACATTTAATGTTTTCGTATTACTATCATAGCTTATACTAATACTACTATCTTTTTCACCATTTACAGTACAATAACTTTCTTCGGTTAATTCATAATTACCATCTGGTATAGCATCTACACTTTCACCATCTACCGTGATAGCAACAATATTTAAATCTGCTAAACTATAATTAATTGTTCCATTAACTAATGGTATAGACTGTGTAACCCTATATTTTGCTCTCGTAAAATTTAGAATGACTGCACTAATTATTAATACTACCACTACTCCTATGATAATATTTCTTTTTAAATGACTTTTCTTTAATGTTTCAATCTTCATAATCTAACACCTTTCATGATGCTAGGCTTCATTTTATTTATCATATAAATAATTTATCATAGATATATGATAAGTTTCCTAGCTTATACATGAATTATACATTTTATTTTTTTTGTCAATATTACATTCATTAAAACAATTGAAAGATTAAAAATGGGAAAATATCTTTGGTGAAATAAAATGATATATGGAAAAAGATTAAAAGACTTAAGAGAAGAAAAAGGATTAAAACAATATGAAATAGCAGAACTATTAAATTTTCACAAAAATGGTTATGGACAATTTGAACGTGAAACCACCCTTTTACCAATTAAACATTTAAACACTTTATGTAATATTTTTAATGTATCACTTAGATTACTTATTTGAATTCACAAATATTAAAAAGTATAAAAATATAAAAAAACAAATAAAACCAGAGCTTTCTGGTAAAAGACTAAAAGAATTTAGAAACGAAAACAAGCTAACTCAAGAAAAGTTAGCCAAATATTTAAATACTACTCATACAAACCTTGTAGGTTACGAAAAAGGAAACTACATTATTGCTACTCCCTACTTATATATGATTTGTAAAAAATATAACATCTCTGCTGACTACCTCTTAGGTAAAATTGATAATCCTAAATACCTTAAGTAAACTAAGGTGTTTTTTATATTCTCGACATAAACACAAAAAAGCGTCGAACTTTGTCGAACGCTTTTTCTTGCTTTTTTATAGACTATACTTCATAATATAGCCTTAAGCGTTAGGAGTATGTCTACTAGTTTTTCTTTTCCCAACTATTACTTATCTCCTTTTGGGGTTTTGGTTGTAGAAAGGTAGGGAATTGCTAGTGAAACTAAAAGTAATTTTAGATTCTATTATTGGCCTTTTTAAGCCAAATAATAAGACATCAACCATCACCATTGTTATTAACAACTTAGAGGTTCATGTCTATTCACATAAAGAGTAGGCATTAGACTTCCTAACGCTTACATCTTAAGTATATCTTAATTTTAACATAAATACAATTTACAATTCATTTACATTTTTATATTTAAAAAAACAAATCATTTAAAGCATCACTTATAATCGTACTAGTAAGACTAATAATTTCACCAACATTAGGAGTAGTATACATCCTCTTTTCTTCTTCTAACACCAAAGGAACCCCAATTGCAATAATAGGAATTCCAAAAGTATTTTTATCAATTCTCTTATTATCTTTAATAGCACTCCCCGGAATAATTCCCGTATTATTAATTTCTATAGAATTATTTAAAAGCTCTTTATCAGCAGTAGCTAAAGAATCAATCATAATAATAACACTTGGCTTTAATTTTTTAACAACCATTTCAATCAAAGCATAAGAACTAATCCCTGTCTTTTCTGTAACTTCTGGATTAAATAAAGCTACTTTAGGAATATTTAAAAAATCCGTAAAATGATTGGTTGCCATTACTTTATTTGTTGTAGAAACACCCAAACTATCACACAACACACTAGAGTTACCAAGGCCAATAATAAGAGGGTCTGTTGTTTTCAAATCTTTAAACAACCATTTTAATATTTTTATTAATTCTTTTTTTATCATTTTTTGTTTTTGATGCAAAGAAACATAATCGAAAATAATTGAAAAATAATCTCCCCTAACTCTTTTTACTAATTTTTCACTCTTATAATCTACACAAAAATGATTTACTTGATATCCACGATATTTCTTTTCATCTATTTTAAATTTTTCCTTTTCCAATATTTTAGATACATCCATAAACGCTTTCTTCATAAATAACACCCTTATTATTATGGAAAAGAAAAAAGAAGATATACTTCTATAACCTTCTTCCCTCATTTTCTTTTATAAACTGATAACTTTCATTAATAAAAGCACTCATTAATTCTAATTCAGAAGTAACCCCTCTATTTCGAATTTCTTGTTCTAATTCCCCTTGATAATTTCTAAATTCTTCACAACTATACCCTAAACGATAAAATTGTTCTTCAACTACTTTTAAAGCGTCTAATAGTACTTGAATCTTATTAAATTGCTGTTGTAACATTCTAAGATCCATGTTAGCTTTATTATAAGAATCATCCCCATTTTTGTATTTACCATGAATATAATTAGTAATGATTTCTTGACTTTCCATTGTTAAAGCATCAAATAAATGATCAATTACTTGTTTATCTTCATCCGTTAAATCGCCTTTAATAGATCTAAAAAAATCATATAAACTTACATGGTTTTTCAAAACCGGCATTTTACCACTTTTTAAATAATCTTTAAATTGCCTCCTCAACATATTTATATCTTTTTGACCCTGATGATAAGAAGATTGGTCACAACACAGTTTTCCGTTTATATAATTAATAATATTTTCACGTTTCTCATAAGATAATCTCATAAATAACGAATGAATTACCAATTTATCGACATCACTTAATTTTTCTTTTATATAAGTAAACTGCAAATATAATTTTCTTTTTATATAATCAAACGTATACCCTTCCATTTCACACTTACTAAATTGTCGTTGCATCCACCTTATATCATTATAAGCACGTTTACCTATCTCACTATTTTTATGATAGATTCCTTCCATGTAACCTAAAATTCCTTCTTGATATTCTTTAGGAAAAACAGCAAACAAACCATCTATCAATTCTTTTTCAGATTCAGTTAAAAATCCCTTTTCTGTTTTAAAATAATTATAAATTGTTTTTTCAAAAGATCCCTTTATTCGATATCTCTTAAATTGTTGCTGCAATAAAACAATATCATTATGAGCCTTCTTACCAATAGAACCAGTACTACCATATTTTCCGATAATATACCCCTTAATTCCTTCTTGACGAATTTTTGATAATTTACTAAATAAAAGATCGATTACTTCTTTATCTTTCTTTGAAAGTGGATCACTCTCATCTTCAAAGTAAGAATATAACGTACGTTCCAGTTTATTAATAGATTGCATATTCTGTTTATATTTCTTAAATTTTGCTTGCATTAAAGAAATCATTCTAGGAACATCATTACCCATAGCACCTTTTTGACTATATTCTTTATCCATATAACTAATAATTTCATCTTGATGTTCTTTAGAAAGTTTAGCAAATAGCAAATCAACGATAGCTTTATCTTCTTCACTAATTATCTCATCATCTTTTACAAAATATTTATAAATAGAACGAAAATAAGAAGTTGGAATATACCCCAGTTTCTTACACTTCATAAATTTAACACGTAAATATCTAATATCATTGAAACATTTCTTACCCTCTTCATCATTAAAAGAATATAAATGTTTCAAATAATTTGAAATTCTTTCCTGTTTTTCTTTAGATAATTGAGCAAATAAAATATCAATTAATTCTTTATCTTCCTTAGTAAACAAAACATTTAATTGAATAAAATATTTATAAATTGTTCCTACGAATAAAGAAGAAGAAAAGCCTTGCTTTTTAAAATTTTCAAAATTTCTTTGTAATAATAAAATATCATTACTTGTTCCCCAAGTTTGACTCTCTTCTACCCTCAAACACCTTTTAATTTTCCTTTGACGAGCAATAGGTAATCTCGAAAGCAAAAAATCAACAATTTGTTTATCTTCAAAACTAAGCTCTTCTCCCTCTTTTTTAAAATAATCATATAAATTTTTTTTAGATTTTCTTTTTAATTTATTTTCTTGCAATCCTTTTTTCTTTAACTCCTCAAAAGAAATATCTTGATATCCCAAACGTTCAAGTAATGAATAAAAAAGAGGCAATTCTCTTTTCATTTTTAAATAATAATCTTCATTAAAAATAATATGATAATGATTTAACAATTCTAAAAACATTTTTAAAGTATCCGTATCACTTAATGAATTATCAATCATTGATAATAAATTACTTATAATATGAGTATCACCCATACAGATTTTAGAATTTATCTGATATTCTAAATGCGTATCTACTAAACTTTTAATACAATTTATATTCATGTTATCATGAGTAATAAATCTTGATAATGGATCTAATAATTGATTCCATTCTTCTTCACTCATATTTAAAAATGCATATTTCTTTATATACTCTTCTTTTAATAAATTCATTAAAACACCCCCTTTTAACAGCAAAATCTCATGTTAAACATGAAAAAGCGTAGAAATATAATAACATTCTCGAATTAAAAAGTCAATTTTTAGAAAATTTTGATTGTTCTTCTTTAATAAATAATGCACTTTCACTTATATAAGAACTTAGAAAATCTAAATCAGATAATACTCCTCTAGAAATTAATTCTTGTTCTTTACTTTGTTTATATAATTGATATTCTAAAAATGTATAACCTAAACGATAAAAACTTTCTTCTACTACTTTTAATGCTTCTAATAAAACTTGATATTTTTGCAAGCGTACTTTCCGAAAATTCTGAAATTGTTCTTGGAATTTTTTTTCTTCATTACCAAGAACACTAACAGATTTTTTAAAATCTAAATTACCTGTTTCTTGATACTTTTTAAATTGTTGCCGTAATATAAGAATATCACTAAATACTTTTTTTCCCAATTCACTTCTACTAGAAAATAGACCTTTTAAATAATTTTGGATATTTTCTCTTCGTTCTTCTGATAATTTAGAAAATAAAATATCTATTATTTTCTTGTCTTCTTCGCTTAAAGTTTTTCCATCAACCACAAAATACTCATAAATAGTTTTCTTCTTTCCTTTTCGCTCTAAAGTTCCTGTTTCTTGATAATTTTTAAACTTTCTTTGTAAAACAAATATATCATTTAATGCTTTACGACCAAGTTTATCATTAGAAGGAAATAAGCCATTCAAATAATTTTGGATATTCTCTCTTCGTTCTTCTGATAATTTAGAAAATAAAATATCTATTATTTTCTTGTCTTCTTCGCTTAAAATTTTTCCATCAACCACAAAATGCTCATAAATAGTTGTTCTCTTCTTGCTTTTTTTATCTAAAGTCCCTGTTTTCTTGTATCTTCTAAATTGCTGCTGCAATATATAGATATCGCTTCTTGCTTTTTTGTCTGATTCATCGCGGGTAGAAAATAGATCATTTAAATAATTTTGAATGTTTTCTCTTCGCTCCGCTGATAATTTAGAAAATAAAGTGTCTACTATCTTTTTATCTTCTTCCGTTAAATCTTTACCATCTATTGTAAAATATTCATAAATAGTTTTTTTCCTTTCTTTGAACTTTAAAGTCCCTGTTTTCTTATATCTTCTAAATTGCTGCTGCAATATATGGATATCAACAAATACTTTTTTACCTAATTCACTTCTACTAGAAAATAGACCATTCAAATAATTTTGAATATTTTCTCTTCGTTCTTCTGACAATCTAGAAAATAAAATATCTATTATTTTCTTATCTTCTTCGCTTAAAGACTTTCCATCAACCACAAAATGCTCATAAATAGTTGTTCTCTTCTTGCTTTTTTTACCTAAAGTTCCTATTTCTTGATACTTTTTAAATTGGTACTGCAATGTAAGAATATAACCTATTGCCTTTCTGCCCAATTCACTTCTACTAGAAAATAAACCATTTAAATATTTTTCGATATTTTCTCTTCGTTCTTCTGATAACTTAGAAAATAAAGTGTCTACTATCTTTTTATCTTCATCCGTTAAATCTTTACCATCTATTGTAAAATATTCATAAATAGTTTTTTTCCTTTCTTTGAACTTTAAAGTCCCTGTTTTCTTATATCTTCTAAATTGCTGCTGCAATATATGGATATCGTTTCTTGCTTTTTTGACTGATTCATCGCGGGTAGAAAATAGATCATTTAAATAACTTTGGATATTCTCTCTTCGTTCTGCTGATAATCTAGAAAATAAAGTGTCTACTATCTTTTTATCTTCTTCCGTTAGATCTCTACCATCTATCACAAAATACTCATAAATATTTTTTTTCTTTCCCTTTCGTTCTAAGGATCCTGTTTCTCGGTATATTTTAAATTGCCCTTTGATTGTGTAAATATCCCCTCTTGCTTTTTTGCCCAATTCATCTTTAGCAAGAAATAAACCATTTAAATAATTTTGTATATTTTCTCTCCGTTCTTCAGATAAATTTAAAAATAAAGCATCAATTATCTGTTTATCTTTCTCTGTTAAAGGTTGATCTTTCGGCAGAATATATTCATAAACTGTTTTTCTTTTTACTCTTCCAGCTCTTACTTTTGGATAATTACTTGTAGGTTCTTTTGGCTCTTCTATGTCTTCTTTAAAAGAGAAAAGTTTTATATCACTACCACTTGCATTTAGCCGATGAACATCTTGAACCAAAAATAAGAGATAATCATACTTCTTCAAATTTTCCAAAACTAAGCATTGATTTCTACGATATTCTTTAATAAGAGCATCTATTCTTTCTTTATTCCAAGAAAAAATAACCATTTGAAAATCTTCAATTGGATATTTAGCATATTTATCCCGACAGTAACCAAAAATATCTTCTAAAATATCTTCTTGAGCAATTAAAAACTTAAATTTTCGAACATAAAAATCAAAATGATTTAAAATACGATTCTTACTTTCATCATCTAATAAAGAAAAGTAACTTTCAAAAATATTTTTACATACCTTAAAACTTTTTTGATGAATTCTAATTTTCTCATAGTACATCATTTTTTTTAAATAATCTTTTAACTCTTCAAATTTTAAACTTTCACAATCTAAATAAATTAATATTTTCCTTAATGCATCTTGTTCCTTTAAAATTTGATAGTATTCTTCTGTAATATTGATATTTAATTCATCTATTTTCTCTAAAAACTTTTGCAACAAAACGCTATAATTAGAATATTCTCTAAAAAGTAAAAGAAGCATATTCTTTATAATCCGTGGATTCTTCTTTATTATTTGTTTTCCAATATAATTGTTCATTATTTTATCTAAATAATTGCGAATATCCTTAGAAACATATATCGTATGATTTTCTAATAAAATCAATATTTGGTTCTCTATTTTTTTCCAAGAATAATCATTCAATGCTAAAAAAGCATATTTATTTTGATACTCTCGAATAATTTTTGTTAAATAGCTTTCGGTCATAAAAAACCCCCTTAAACATATATTTTAAAGTAAAAATACCCAAAAACGTAGAAATATTGTAACATTCTCCTATTAAAAAGTCAATTTAACTTGAAAAATAGTAAATATTTTGATAAAATGGATACTGATATCAAGAGAGGAGTTTAAAAATGGCAAATATTAAAAGCTCTAAGAAAGCAATTAAAGTGATAGCAAAAAAGACGGAAAACAATCACGAATTAAAAGCAAGAGTTAAAAATTTAATTAAAGAAACTGAAAAAGCAATTGCTAACAATGATTCTGAAAAAGCAAGTCTTTTATTTAAGGATGTACAAAAATATTTAGACCAAGCTGTAAGCAAAGGTTTAGTGCATAAAAATACATCTGATAGACAAAAATCAAGATTATCTTTAAAAATTAAAAATATGAAGTAACAAATGATTGTTGGCTTCATTTTTTTTTGCTATACTTATAGTAAGGTGATGACATGAAAAAATTACTAACCCCTATTATTTGTTTAATTTGTATTTTAGTCGTTTTACTAAACATTGACTCAATTACTGATAAAATCATTTTCTTTTTAAATCAAACTAATACAACTAAAATTGAAATTAAAAACAACTACTATAAAAGTAATAATTACACATTTGTTTCTAATACTGATAATTTCACTCCCTATGGAATTGAGGATATTCTAAATATTATGTATTCCATCATCAATAGCGGAACAACAAACTTCACCTTTTATTGTCCAAAAGAATATGAAAGTTGTGTGAATGACATGAAAAAAATAACCAAAGATAAAACCTTACTTACTCATTTAAATAATTTTGTTCACCCCTTCAATTCTTTTTCCAGTATTGAAGCTAGTATATCAGATTCAGGTGAAATTATTATTAAGATAAATTATTTATACACAGAAGAAGAAATAAACCAAATTGAAGCCAAAGTAAAAGAATTAATTAATACCTTAATCACCCCTAATATTACAGAAGATTATGATAAAATAAAGACAATTCATGATTACATCATTAATAATACCAAATACGATTTAGAAAATAGGGATGAAATGAACAGTCATAAAGCTTATGGCCCCCTTTTTAACAATGTTGCTACTTGTAATGGATATACCGATTTAATGGCTATATTCTTAACAGAGATGGGATATGATAATTATAAAGTTGCTACTACTGAAGAAGTTGATGAAAATACAGAGGGACATGTTTGGAATGCCGTAAAAATAGATGATACTTGGTATCATTTGGACCTTACTTGGGACGACCCTGTAAGTAGTGATGGAAAAGATTATTTATATCACAAATACTTTTTAATTGATACAGAAGAATTACAAACAGCAGATGCTAATATAACAAGTACAGACCATGTCTTTGATGAAGTAATTTATAGCGAATTAAAACCACTAAACAAAAATTAGTGGTTTTTTAATAACAATTTAATATAAATATCAAAAGAAACTTATTTTTTACTTCTAAGCTTCTCAATTTCCTCAATAGACAAATTAGTTGCTTTACTAATATCCTCTATTGACATATTCATATTCAATAATTTTTTAGCGATTTCCATATTTCTTTGTTCAGTTCCTTGCTCAATCCCTTGCTCAATGCCTTCTATAACACCTTGCTCGTATCCTTTGTTTTCTGCTATTTCTAAATCCCATTTATTTAACTCATCCTGCATTTTATCATCTGCTACATATTTGTG
>CALWAA010000035.1 GCA_944372725.1 uncultured Bacilli bacterium
ATTTAACTGTATAATTTGATAATATATTTATGCATGCAGGTGTAGTACAGCGGTTAGTATGCGACCTTGCCAAGGTTAAACCTGTAGTGTGATTTCAAAAATTACAAACCCTTATAAATAAAGGATTTATAAGAAAGATTTAATTTTAAAAATCAAAAATTACCGCTTTGTGTACCAAATCGTGTACCAAAATAACAAACTTTGATTAAATTAGTTTCAATTATTCTAATTTATCAACAAAAAAAATTAATCAAAAATAATTAAAATTTGCAGGTATAGTACAGTGGTTAGTACATCGCGTTGCCAACGCGAGGACGGCAGTTCGAATCTGCTTACTTGCTCCATTTTGATGATTAAAATCTCTAGTTTTTAGAGATTTTTTTATAAAAAAACTTAGCCTTTTTAGGTTAAGTTATTTTTATTTAGTGGTTCTATTTTTATTTTTTTATACACCTTTTTAAATCCTTCAAATATTGTATCTATTTCCTCATCATCTAATAAATGATCAATGTTTGAAATTTTTTTAAATACTGGAAATAAACGAAAAAGGTACTCTTGGCATATTTTTAAATCTTCTAAATAATTAATTTTTTCAATTGGTTTTCCCAACATATATTGAATAAACGAATTTATTTTTCTCTGATTACTAAATCTGTTTACACTTATCCGGTATAATTCAGCATAAGTTAATCCTAGAGAGTTTCTAAATTCTTCTTCAAATTTATTTAGAAGTTTCCTATCTTCTTCAAGATTGCTTTGGTTATAAACCCCCAATACAGTACTTACTTTAGACCAACCAAACCTTTTCTTAACAGCTTCAATATTGGTTTCACCCTGTAACATAAAAGTCGCAGCACTATGTCTTAGTACTCTAAGAGGAAGTTCTTGATAGCCTAAAGAACGAATAAACTCACGCCATTCAGCAGTATATTTTGATGGAGATATTAACTCTTGATCTAACCAAGAAGTGAATATAAAATCATCATTACTAACTAAAACACCACATTGTTCTTTAAAATACCTATATTGATCAACTAAAGTCAATGTGTACTCACTAATACTTATCTCTCTTTCGCTACAATCTGTTTTCAAATCTTTAATAATCAACTCATTGGTAAGTCGTGATTTTATTAAAGCGCGTACAATTTTCAAAGTACATCTGTTTCTATTAATATCAGAATATTTTATTGCTAAGATTTCTTCTATACGTAAGCCAGTTTCCAAAAATAAATTAACTAACAATTTAAATCTAATATTCTTATTATTAACTTTATCAAGTACCAAATGTATATCTACATTAGCTAAATAATTTCTACTTTTAGGTTTATATTTTGGCTTTCTATCAACCTCATCAAATGGATTTTCTGATATAATTTTTAATTTATTTCTAAAGTACTCAAATGCTTTGTGCATTAATTCATAAGGATTGTTAATTGTATTTTCAGACAAGACCCCTTTATTGGTATCATTAAGAGGCTTAGCAGAGAAGAGATAATCAACATATTTTTGTGCATCATCTACAGTAATATCTACTATCTTCTTATCTAATAACCCAGAATCTTGTATGAACCTACTTCTATAAGCAAGTACATCTTTATCATAGGTTAATTGACTTAAATTTTTGTTATTAAGTCGCGATTCTCTGTATAAAAGAAATTTCTCAAACCCTTCTTTCAGAGTTAGATTAACAAATTCATTCTCATCTGTTGTAACAACATTATTTTTTTGATTAGAGTTATTTAAAGAATCAAGAATTTCCCACTTCCTATTAATAGCATTAAGTAACCCATAAACTACTTCTGTAATTCTACTTCCATTAAATCTAATTGAAATTCGGAATTTATCTGGACCGATTTCATAAATATATTTTAAATCTTCATCAGTAATTCCCAAACTTTTAGCTTTATTAAAAGTGATAGAAAATCGCTCTATCACTTCTTTAGTTAATTTAGATTTGCTCATGAGTTCGCCACGTAGTTATATTGTTTTTCTTGTTAGTACTCGCTTGTAGGAAGTTATCTACATCACTAATATAAAAGTGTCTTTCATTTCCTATCCATGTAACAGGTAACAACTTTTCATTGATAGCCTTAGTGATAATATACTTACTTAATTTTGGGTATATTTCCATAATCTCATTTATACTATAAAGTTCTTTCTTACTTTCCTTTACAGTATCTAATTCTAAGTTGTTTTCATAACTTTTAATAAGATTTCCTATACCAATAAATAAATCACTTAAACAAGTAATGTTTTCTTTTTCCACATCAATTCCTCCTTTATTACTTGCGTTCTAATCTGGAAGTAATTACTTCCAGTATATAATCTCTAACTTCTTTATGTAACTCTCTAGCTCTAATCTGTGTAAATATTTTTGGTTTGACATTTTCCCTCCACATGTTATTTTCAGTACAATCAATATGATGTCCAACTAACACTTCCATTTGGTTGTTACAATCTCTTTCACGTGGAAGATAAACCCATATACATAAATCTAATGTAGGATCATATTTATCAAATATTTTTAATAAAGTACCTTGTTCAACACCATTATTAAAAATTTCGATAACACCATCTACATCAAACTCTAATTTTAATAGCTGATTTGATACAGCTTTAAAAATATCAGTTGCTTTTCTAATCCGATCACTCCAAATTATCACATACAATCATCCTTTCATTTTAGAGTAATGATACCTCATATAATTAAAGTAGGCACGAACAATGATAATGGAAAGGTAGTACCTATTTGTGTTCTAGTAACTACCCAACCATTATTACTCACTATATTTAATTAAAAAGGTAAATCATCAGCAAAATCTTCAATAACTTTAGATGTATTAGTGATTGTTTCTTCAAGTTGAAGAGTTTGTTGTTCCTTTTCACTTTCTAAAATATCGTTTTTAGGAATTTCCTCATCCAAATCAACATCCAAATCATTGTAACGTCTAATAGCATCCTCGGTTAACATCCAATATCTATAATACTCCAAACCACCATGTGTTTTTTTAATTGCATCTTGACCACCCATAAATTTTTTAAATTCACGGCTATTCTCATAATGATTATTATGATAATTAAACTTATACCAATTCTCATAAATTTGATAAACTTTATAAACAGTATAAAATTTATCCTTAATCTGTTCGGTTTCTCTTGGCTTCATACATTCTTCTCTAAATAAGAGAACGCTGTTATTTTCCTTTTTATATTCTTCTTTTAATTCTAAAGAATCTTCGGGAATATCATACTCATACCCATTAGCAATAAACTCTCTAACACCTTGTCTAAGACGATATAAAATGTATTCTGCTTCTGATAATAGATGTTCTAATAATTTTTTATCTTGTTTTTCTTTTGGAATAACATTATCACATCTTATTATTAACATTCTGTTATATACCCATTCTCCTCTATCACCAGCAAATTTTGGTAGTGAGTTACCACATAACCAAATAATACCGTTAAACACAAAACTAACAGATGGTCCATATTTAATAGAACCATGAATATAATCGCCACCTGTTACTTGTTTAAATACCTCCAATCCTTGTAATTTCACAAAAGACATATCGTTACTACCAGCAATTCTCTTATTAAGTAATTCAGACCTATCATATTTATCCTCTAAGTTACTTAAATCAATACCCGTACAATTTTCTTTACCCACTAAACAAGTTGTAAGAGATTTAATAATTGTTTTTCCAGTATTGCCAGGACCAACCATCATAACAGCAGTTTTAGCTCGTTGTCCTTTAATATTTGAATGAGATACACCCATAACCTGAATAATACTCTTTTCTTTCAGAACACTATTACTAGAAAAATCCTCTATAAAATTATCGAAATATCTTGTTGGTGGACACGGAACCACTTTTTTATAGTTATAAGGTATTTGGATTGTAGAGTATATTTCTGGGGAATGAGGAGTAAACTCATCAGTAATAACGTTATAAATTCCATTCTTATAATTAATTATATCCTCATTATTATCCAAATCATCAAGAAGAATATACTTATTATTAGTCATCAATAGATTAAACACTTCATTATAGACTTTTGAAGAATGGAATACTTCTGGAATAAAAGATTTTATTACTCCCTTGAATTCTTCACTAAGACAACGTACATATCTACCATTTCTATATAAGTAAGGTAATATACTGTCCTGTCCAGCACTTTTTACTAATAAATAATGCAAATTATTTTTTAGATACATAGCCAGTTTTGCAGTATCAACCTTACAATTTAATAGACCAGTTTTTTCATTTATACTGAATGTTAACCAATCAAACTCATCAGGTATCAAATAACCTAAATCATAATCTTCAAGTTGTTTAACTACCATGTCTAAATAACTAGCTTTTTCTGCTAATAAAGCACTTTCATTAACATCAATATTTATATTGTATTTAGGTGCTAATTCATTTCTAATATATTTTAAAGCACCATTATAAGATAATTTTTTAATTCCTCGAACATACTCAATTATTGTGCCTCCCTTACCATAGTGATCCCCAAAACAATTAAAGGTGTTAGTATTAGTGTAATATCTCAAACAACCCTCATGATTTCCGTTTAAATGACAATCTTCAAAATAAACAGTATTTCCAGAAATATATTTAACCTTATGATCTTCTTTCATATACTCAAGTAGTGGAAATTCTTTTTTCAACTTCTCAATATAATTATTATATTTATAATCTTCTTGAAGATATGGAGTATTTTTTAATTCCATACTTTGATAAATCTTATCTATAATCTCAAGAGAAATAGTTGCAGACTCATTAAAAATTACCACATCCTGCATATTTCCATTAGTACCGTAATATAACCGAGAAGTATCTTTACATTGTTTATCAGCATTTGGGAAAAGGCTAATAAGAACCTTTAAAATAAACTCCACCTCAGCTCTGTCATATACAGTCTTATCCAACCTAAATATTAATCGAAACCTAGGACAATCTTTCGTACTACTAAATGTATGATATAAACCGAGGGGTGATAATCCATTATCTTCACATATTTTAAGTACATCTTCTTGAGTAAGAATGGAAGTCCCATCTTTATTATCTATATCAATCATTATTATATCCTGCAACACAAAATTTTCTTTTTTCGTCCCATCTTTACTTACTCCAGGAACAACTGTATTACCTCTTTTGATTACCTCAAATAATTCATCGATTGTTAATTTTTCTGGTAGTTTATTTTCTAATCTTTTCCTAATTGCTGCTACTTCTTTCCCAGTAGGTTTATCTGTAAAACACATATCATCTTTTAATATGGTTACTTTTATTACTTTATCTGTATTCATTATCTATCTTTCCTTTCTTTTTTAATACCTTAGATTCACAAGTTTGTATCACACAAATTATAAATGTAGTAATAGAATATAGCACTAACTATCTATCATCTCTTTTAATAATTTTTAAATCCCAACCCGTTATATAACCATTAGAATAATCAGAGTAATTAATATGTTTAAGTTTACCCTCATTAGCTAAAATATCTAAAATATCTCTATTAAAATAATAGACACTTGTTATCTTTTCACTTAAACTAGATGCAATTGCTCTTAATGTTAATCCACTAGGACTTTCTTCTAATAAGGATAAAATATAATTATGGATTTGACACAAGAGACTTTCATATTCTGAAGTCAACTGTTCTATTGGTCTGAATTTATAATATCTATAATTATTAATTTCATCCAATTTAGACTCCTGTAATTTCAAAACCACATCAGAATAAGGAATATCACCATGGTTAAAATTTCTCATATTTACATATTTCAGATATCCATTAATTACTAGAGGATCAATAAAGGAATAAAGCACCTCTTGAATAGACAAATTATTAAAATGAATAAAATAATGTATATCATCCACTTTTAATTCCTGATCCTCAGTTTCAAATAAAGTTAATATCTTTAATGATATTTCTGCGTGAGTTAAACTAAATTCATTATAACATTCTTTGATGTTATCAATTTTCTTTCCATTTATTTTTGACATACATCCCCCTAATAACACCTTTCAATTTCTACTTGAGGTAAAGGTGGTTCTGCTTGAGGTGCTTTATATAAAACTTTTAAATAACCTCTACTTACTAAAGGGTCTATAAAACAGAAATAAGTTGAACTAATCGAGAAATTAATTCTCCCGATTAGTTCTTGATGTATTTCTTTCACTGTTTTTACATCACCTTTATTTTTAAATAAGGAAAGTAATTTTTGAGCCATCATAGATTGTTCAGCAGTTAATTTTTTCATTTTCTTTCCTTCCTTTTAGCCTTGTTTTTTTTATATTCCTCGTAAGGGATTTCATTACCATCAATTAGCTTAACTAATGGAACCTCTATAGAATCTAAATCAGCTATAGGATAGAAACCTTTAATACAAAGACCAGCTTTTACTTCACCAGAATTGTTATAATACTCCTCTAAACCAAATTGACAACACAACTGTTTACCACAAAATTGTTGGAAATCCAAATCTTCGCCTCCAGTAACAACAACCTGATCCTCATTTGAAGAGTTTATACTATTAACAAGTTGTTTTAACAACTCTGAATTTTCTGGAAGTATATACTTTGTACCACCATTGGGCCAAACAATATTACCTTCCTTATCAAAGTGAGCATCACTTTCAAAATAATGATTAAATTCACCATCTTCGATAACATCAAAGGTAAATTTCATCAATTCTGTACCATTGGAACTTTCATATTCGCTGGCATCTACAATTTCGACGATATGACCTCCTAACAAAATTTTCTTAAAATTTTCTTTATTAGAAGCTACAACAGCTTCATATTTTTTTGAAATTTTCATAAATATTTAACTCCTTTCAAAATTTCAAACTATCAAACCGAAAGTTGAATCGCGATTTAAAATTTACAGCTTTCGCGTTGACAAACAAATTTTAGCACATGAGCTATTGACAGTCCTAAATTTTAGCGTTACAATTATCGTTACATGAAAGAAATTTATTAGAAAGAGGCCTGATTTTATGGCAAAAGTAAAATATTTAAAAAAATTTAAAAAATATAATATGAGAGTAGAAAATGGGACTATCTACCTTATCTGTAAAGAAGACGATGTATTAGAAAGAGATGTTGAATTAAAAGATAATAAATTGATAAAAGATACTTTAAAAGTAGGGAAAACCATAAATGACACGATTAACTTATTTTACAAAGAAGAAATCAACAAAATAAAAGAGAAATTCACCCTTCTAGATATTGATAAAAAAGATATTGATAATTTAAGGTTACACAAAGAGTTTATTTTTTATAATAAGGACGACTTAATAAACATGAACGAAAGTATTATTGAATTTATTAAAAAATATGTCTATTACAAAGAGCCTGGAGAAGTTATATATACAACTAATTTTCATGATGATGATATGGATATGGATATGAAAGATATAATTTCTGATGAAATAACTGATGATATGGATATGAAAGATATAATTTCTGGTGAAATAACTGATGATATGGATATGAAAGATATAATTTCTAATGAAATAACTGATGATATGGATATAAGAGATATAATTTCTAATGAAATAACTGATGATATGATAAATATAATTTTTGATGAAATAACTGATATTAATTTTTTTTATAATACTTATCGTGAAACCTATAATTTACTTAAAGATAATGGAGTAAATGTCGATAAATTATGTACTCCATCAGACATAATGGATCTTTTAAAATGGGATACCTATAGTATTGAACCCCCAAAAGAAACAAAAAAAAGTCAACAAAATGTAGACCAACCAACAATATCTGATAGAAAAAACGAAGAATATATAAATAATCAATTTAAGTATTTATTAAAATTACTAGAAGAAAATAAAGAGAATATTAACTATACATCTTTAATAAGTGAAATTAGTTATATTCCATTAAACATGAAAGATTTTTTTACACATATCATGGAAAATAATTCTAATAATAAATATACTCATAAAATTGCTGATGAAATTTTTAACTATATAAATACTTATGGCGTACCCTTCTGGACTGAAGATATAGATATACCAAAGAGTACAGTTGATTATAGTTGTATTGATATTCCCCTAAATAACTTTATATTTATATGCTTATCTATTTATGTTTACTTTGAACTATGGAATTTCTTTAATAAATATCATGAAAAGTATGATACTTTTGAAGAAATTAACTTTCTTAACCAAGCATTAAATATTCTAAATATAGACTACTTGTATACTGACGAGAAGAAAGATCTACTTGATAAACTTGGAAAGAGTATAAAAGAATTAGATATAAATATAAACCATAAATATAATAAAATTTTTGATTATATTCTAAAAATATATCGTGATAGAATCTGGAAGAAAAAAGAAAAAATATTTACTGTAGAGTACATATATGAAAATTACATTATAGGAGTTTGGGATATATTTTTTATGTACTATTTTGGTAGCGATAATTCACTTACTAGAATTGAACGACACTTCTGCACCGAATGTCATAAAGAATTTATAGGTAAAGGTCATATTAAAAAAACTTTATGTGATAGCTGCTACGACATTAGACAAAAAAATTTATTAAAAAAACGAGTTGAAAAATTTAGAGAAAAAAGTGATAAGTGATAATAATGAAAGTGATGAAAATCCTCAAAAAACCTTAAAAAAAGCATGTTTTCACTCAATATAATAAAAAAAGGGAAGTAAGTGATACACTTTTTAAAAAATGATAATAAAAAAGATATAAAATAAAAATTAAAAAAAATAAAAAAGATATAAAAATATAAAAAAATATAATCATTTTTTATATTTTTATCCCTTTCATCCCTAATCAACTTTTTCGCGTGTAAAAACGACAAAAAAAGAAGAAAATAACATCCCTTCTTCATCCCTTATCTTTCCCTTTTATCCCTAAAAAATATCATACAAATTTTATTTTTAAAAAATAAAAATATCTTGATTTATAACCTCTCATTTTCTTTCACCATATTATAAAATGTATTTGGTTTTAAATTTAATTTTTTCATAGCTTCACGAGCAGTAATTTTCTTATCTTTCCATTCCTTAATTACTTCTTCAAAATTATCTGGTTTGGTTATTTTAGGTCTTCCAAATGAGTTACCAGTTTTAGTACCATATTTAAGAGCAATATCTATACCTTCACGTTGTCAAAGGCTGTCGCCTACCATGCACTAAAGTACATGGCTTGGTTCCATTGTACTGGAAGTACATTTTGCGAGTA
>CALWAA010000036.1 GCA_944372725.1 uncultured Bacilli bacterium
TCCATCTCGAATTTCTAACTCTTGCTTCTTAATACCCGTTTCTGTTTTATAAACGATGATTACTTGATTGCTGTCTTCTACAAACTTAGCAAATAAAATTTTGCTTGAAAAAGGTAAAACTAATTTTTCTAAAAAAACTTCTTGGCCATCGATAATTGCTTTTTTTATTTTCACGATGCCACATACTAATTTACTATCCCTATGGTAGATTGTAAAATCAGCTTCATAACCAATAATTACATACAAATCATCTTTTGAATGAAAAGCAGAAAAATTAGGATTAAGAGCAACATTTAAAGCTTGTTCATCAATATGTAATCGATTTAGAGAAATTAATTCCTCTTTAGAATAAGGTAATGTTTCCATAATCTTTGCTTAAAAGCCTAATTCCTCCTAATTAACACTTTTTAAAGTTACTTCATAAGCCCCATTAGGACTTTCAACGGAAACAACTTCACCAGCTCTATGACCTATAACAGCTTTACCAATTGGTGATTCATTAGATATTTTATTATTAAAAGGGTCTGCTTCTAGGGAACCAACAATTTTATATTCTTCGGTATCATCTGGTTCATATTCAATCACAATGGTTGACCCTACATTAGCAATATTTTTATCCTTATTATCAATAATCTCACAATGTTCAAGCTTATATTCAAGTTCTTTAATACGACTTTCTAATTGAGCTTGTTCATTTCTAGCTGCATCATAATCAGCATTTTCTGATAAATCACCTAAAGAACGAGCATACTTTAAGGCATTAATCACCTCTGGTCTTTTATTTAATTTTAAATCATTTAACTCTGCTTCTAACTCTAAATACCCTTCAGGGGTAAGAACTACAGCATTTTCTTTTTTCATTATTTATTCCACCTCATAATTTTTATATTTTTTTGCATCTACAAAAGGATACTACAAATAATCATTTTTGTCAAATACTTTTAAACGCATCATGGATAGTTTTGGTAAGTCTCTGTCAATAGGTAAATACACATGCATTCTTGGGTGTCTTGCTACATCAATTTTCTCTTTATTTTCATCATATATCTCTTTAATATGATATGTAAAAGCTTCTATGCCTGGACCAAAAAATTCAACGGTATCACCCACTTGAAAATAGTTTCGCTCTTCAAGTAAAATTTCACCATGATTAGAATCTAATACTATTCCTAAAAAGTCCTGATTTGATACTTCTTCTCTACCTAAATAGTATTGTTCCTCATCAGTTGGCAACTTATCATAAAATTGTGGTGTAGACTCCCTATTCGCGCAACGATTTATAATATCGTTAGAATATAGTATGTCACTTTTTTCTAAAGTATTACTCTTAATTTTATCCATTAAATGGCGATATTCGTAAATAACTGTTGCAATATAATAAACGGAGCGCATTCTTCCTTCCACTTTAAAAGAATTAACGCCAATATCCATCATATCTTTTAAATATATAGACATATTAAGGTCTTTCGGTGTCATACTAAATATTTCTGATTCTTTATTAATATCAAAAGTCCAACGACAAATTTGGGCACAACCACCACGATTGGAATCACGATTTGTTACTACATTGGATAAGACACATTTGCCACTAAAACTGGTACACATAGCCCCTTGAATAAAACACTCTAAATCAAGGCCAGTCTTATCTTTAATGTCTTTAATATCATCTCTTGATGCTTCACGCGCTAAAACAACTCTTTTTACACCTAAATTTTTATAAAACAAAGCTGCTTCACAATTAAGAGTACTCGCTTGCGTTGATAAATGTATTTCTAAAGGAAGATGATTTTCTTTTATCATTTTGATAACGGCAATATCACTAACTATAACAGCATCTACTTTAATATCTGCTAATTCTTCTAAATATTCTTTTAAATGCTCTAAATCTTTGTTGTGAAAAACAATATTTACGGTAACATAAACCCGCTTTCCTAATTGATGAGCAAACTCTACCGCTTCCTTTAATTCCACCTTACTAAAATTAATGGCATTTGCTCTTAGAGAATACTCATATCCACCAATATATACAGCATCAGCTCCATAAAGGAAAGCTACTTTTAAACGTTCTAAATTTCCGGCTGGAGCAAGTAATTCTATCATACTTTATCTCTCCTTTATTCTTACTATCGTATCTTTTTCGCTTAAATAGCGATATGGATATTTTTGTTCTAAATTTTTATCACTATGAATAATCTCTATTACTTCTTCATCCGTTAAAAAAGTAGAATTAATTAAATAATATAACACATTTTTACTACCACGATACCGAAGGCCATTAAAAGGATGCCCCGTATAAATCACTGTTCCATATTTATTTTCTACTATTTTAAAATCTTGCCCTAAATCGTTTACTAGGTTACTAGTAGATGAGGCATTCTTCTTAAAATGATTATTATAATTAGTAAGAAGTAATCTTCTCGAATACATAATATTAACATAACCAAAAGTATAAATAACAACTGATTTATTTGCTTTTTCTAAAATTTCTTTTAATTCTTCTTCGGTTATATCTGTGCTTACAACTACACTTTCAGCATAATCTAGATAAGCATTAATACTTTCATAATTAGAATTTAAATGATTGAGAAATAAAATTTTCGTAAGATGATTAGGAATGGTATTTAGTACTTGTAAAACGCCAATATCATCAAAAACAATACCTTCAATATTACTTGGTAAATTTTTAATCAAGCTCTTAAAGTTTTCAATTCCTTCTTTATCAAGCAAACGATTAACAAAAATATAAGCATGGTCTATATCTATTTCGTTTATTTTAAAGGCATTTTCTATGCCAACCGTAAAATCTTCAATAGGAAAAAGGAAAGTAATATTACTTTCGCCCTTTAATTTTGATACAACTCTGTTATTTGTAACTAATAATAAATAATTATTTTTCATCTTTTTTTACACTCACTGAA
Organism: uncultured Bacilli bacterium; assembly: GCA_944372725.1. Taxonomy (GTDB): domain Bacteria; phylum Bacillota_I; class Bacilli_A; order RF39; family UBA660; genus Caccenecus. The sequence continues at coordinate 2,919 of CALWAA010000036.1, forward strand.
AGGCCATCACCAACATCATAAAAGTTTGTCTCAAATTCTTGGTTATTTTTCAAAAATTCGATATAATCTTCTATTTTTTGGGCTAAACCACGCAAATTCTTAGATTCAATTTCTTTTGATTTTCCTACATAACCATGAAATTTTAGATTATCTGTAATAATCACACCACCATCATTTAAGAAATATTTAAACTTCTCAAAGAATTTAATATATTGTCCCTTGGCAGCATCAATAAAAATCATATCATATTTAACACCCGTTAAATTAACATCTAGGGCATCTTGAAATACTACATTAATTTTCTTTTCAAAGCCACATTTCTTAACGTTCTTTAAACATTCCATATATCTTGCTTCATCACGTTCAATCGTTGTTACCGTAACATCTCTGTCAACACTTGCCATTAAAATAGTTGAATATCCAATAGCGCTTCCTATTTCTAATATATTCTTAATATTATTTTTCTTAATATATTTCATAATGAAAGCAATAGAATCTTTTTCTATAATAGGAATGTTTTTAAGGGAGGCATATTCCTCCATCTCAAGTATAAGTTCTTTCATAATTCACCTCTTAATTAATTATATTCGTACCACAAACCACTTGCTTGTAATTCCCTAATTACAGCATCATGTTCCGCATTGGTTTTTGTAAAATAAGTCTTCCCATTTTTATCAGCGACAAAGAAATAATAGTCATGTTTCTCCGGATTAATTACTGCTTCAATGGATTCTCTACTTGGAGAACAAATTGGTCCCACCGGAAGACGCCCTGCCATCGCTGCTGGTCTCGTATTATAGGCATTGATATCATTAATTTCACTTATATATAAATCACGGTCACTAAACTCAACACCGGCAGCATAATAAGTTGTTGCATCACTGCCTAAACTCATATTCGCATTTAAACGATTGTAAAATACTCCAGCAACACCGGCTCTATCAAGACTTGTTGAACCTTCTACTTCCACAATACTAGCTAAAGTTAAAAGTTCGTGAACACTATATTTACTTGCTTCTATTTCCTCTTTATAATCACTTAATACATCATTCATACCATCCAGCATACGCTCAATAATATCTTTAATACTACTACCATTATAAAGCTCATAAGTACTAGCAAATAAATAGCCTTCTAAAGGATAATAAATTTCACTATTTAATATATCATCAGTTAAAAACCAATATTTATCAATAAGTTCATTTAAATAGGTTGTATCGCTTAAAACTGCTAATACTTCTTCTTCGGTAGTTTCTGTTACCTCGGCAATTTCTTCCCCATAACGAACAAGTCTTCTACCTTCTACAAAAGTGATTTCAAAAGTATTATCTTCTTCTTTAATCTCACCATTATGGAATTTATTTAAAATATCTTCTAAACTCATATTGGCACTAAGTTCATATTCTCCAGCTTGTAAATTAAGATTACGATGTAATCCCACATAGATATAAGCCGAAATCTTGCTTTTAATTAGTCCTGCTTCATCTAAAGCATCCACAATATCCATTTTGCTATCTCCTGATGATATGGTAAAAGAAATTGTCTTATCATCTTTAGAAACAGCAGTTAAACCATAAAAATATAGAACTACCAATAAAATAATTACGACCAAAATTACCCCGAGAATAATGATTAACTTCTTTTTCATAACAATCCTCTTATTCACTCGCCTCTTCAATACTAGAAAGTAAATTTTCTATTAAGTTCCACTCTTCATCCGTTTCAATATCTTTTAACTCTAACGTATCACCATTCTTATCATAAGTGGCCGCATAAGTCACAATACTTCCATCTTCATCTAAAGAGTTATCCGTGAAAACGATATAGCTTTTCTTCGTTTCATCAGAATCAAAAGTAAACAGGATTTCATACTCAATTGTTTGTCCACTTTTATCTGTTACAGTAAAGTAACGATTTTTTTCTTCATTCATTTATTTTCCTCCATTTTAAGTAATGTTTCTAAAATTAAGACAGCCGCGACCCCATCAATCACACTTTTACGTTTTTTTCTGCTGACATCTGCCTCTAGTAATATATTTTCGGCTAAAACTGTCGTTAATCTCTCATCAACTAAAGTAACAGGAATATCAGTAATACTTTCTATCATTTTTTTAAATTTCAAACTTCTTTCACTTGCAAATCCTTCTGTGCCATCCATATTCTTAGGAAGTCCCAAAGCTATTTTAGAAATATCATATTCATCTAAAATATTTTGTAATTCCCTTAAAGCAGTCTCATAATCTTCTTTTGGAAAATGAATTACTTTTAGAGGTCTTGCAATTAAACCAGTTGTATCAGTAATTGCAACTCCAAGTGTTTTCGTTCCTAAATCCAAACCTAAATAGCGCATTCCATCACCTACAAGCACATGTTATATTCTAACAGATTTTCCTAAAAAAAACAATACTTACCATTTATTTCCACTTTGGCAAGAACCACGCCATACTACAATAGTATCACCATTTTCATCTACATCATAAGCATAACACAAGCTTGCATCTTCATTGCACACAGCTTCACGACAATATTCGCTATTATAATTATTTATATTGGGCTTTAATAAAATAAGCAATATAATTTCTAATACTACTAAAACAACCATTACAATGAAAAATGTTTTAAGACTAATTTCTTTTTTCATTTTACCACCACCAAATCCTAAAAATCATAAACACAAATAGTAAAATGCAAGCCCCAAAAAATAGTGCTTCATAAAGTTTAATTGTCTTATTATTTTTTTTAACTTCTTTTTTCATAAACAAACCTCATGAAACATTGTAACATAAATTAAAAGAAAACTCTATCTTTTCAGATAAAGTTTTCAAACATTTTCGACCGGAATAATTTATAACCCGCAACATCTAAGAGCGGCTAACATTTACTACATTTTTTTAAACATAATATTTAGTGACAAATTATTTTATCTCATCTAACATCTTTTCTTTAATTTTATCAATATCTGCAAAAAATAGATTAATTCCCTGCTTTTTTAAAGCTAATAACGAACTAAAATTTTCCAATATCTCATTTTTTAAATTATCTGCCACTCTAACTGGCGCACCATTAACTGTATGTACATGGTCTATATATTTTTCTAATGTTGGGAAAGCATTTTGCAATAATATTACTGACATTTTATTAGCAATCTCGCCTATCATTATGGAACGACAATCCCCATACTTTTTAATCTTCTTATCTATTATAGGTTGATATTTTGCTACTTTACTGCTCAATGGAATAAACCACAAAATATCTTTATCTTTTATAGTAAAATAAGTTGGCCTTGCTTTACCATTTTCATGATTTATCATCAATCCTTTATCGTTAATCATATCAAAAAATTCATCTTTGATATGATAAATATATCCTGTTTGTACTTTCATTGTATATTTACCCCCTTCTATTAAAAATTATACCATAAAGCAAAAGAAAACTCTATCTTTTCAGATAAAGTTTTCAAACATTTTCCTTCGGAATCATTTATAACTCGCACCATCCGTAAGCGACTAACATTTCGCGATTGGAATCATTTATAACCCGCGCCATCCATAAGCGGCAAACATTTACTACATTTCTTTGAATGCAATATAAATATACTATAATTTTATGAAAATGTCAATTAGTATATTCATTTTTAATATACTCAAGTTATCTAAAATTGATACTACTTTTACTGGATTTTATTTACCAGATTTAATAGTTGCTTGTGCTGCAGCAAGTCTAGCAATTGGAACACGATATGGACTACAAGATACATAATCAAGTCCTACGCTTTCACAGAACTCAATACTTGCAGGGTCCCCTCCATGTTCACCACAGACACCTAAATGAATATCAGGTCTAGCCTTTCTTCCTTTTTCTACAGCAATGCGAACAAGTTCGCCTACCCCCTCTGTATCTAATTTAGCAAAAGGGTCACTTTCAAATATTTGATTTTTATAATAATCATTCAAGAACTTACCAGCATCATCTCTTGAGAAACCATAAGTCATTTGGGTTAAGTCATTGGTTCCAAATGAGAAGAATTCAGCATACTCTGCAATTCTATCAGCAGTTAAAGCAGCTCTAGGTATTTCAATCATTGTTCCTACATGATAGGTAATATCACTGCCAGCTTCTTTAATTAATCTATCAGCTTCTTCTACGACAATATCACGAACAAATTTAAGTTCTTTTACATCACCAACTAATGGAATCATAATCTCCGGAGTTACTTTAATACCCTCTTTTCCTACATTAATTGCTGCTTCAATAACAGCTCTTGTTTGCATTCTGGCAATTTCTGGATAAGTAACTGCAAGTCTACAACCTCTATGACCCATCATTGGATTAAATTCTTTTAAAGATTCAATTCGTTTCTTTAATGCTTCAAAACTCATTCCTAAAGCATCGGCTAAAGGTTTAATTTCTTCATCTGTATGTGGTAAGAATTCATGTAAAGGTGGGTCTAAGTAACGTATTGTAACACTATATGGAGCCATTGCTTTAAATAATTCTTCAAAATCTCCTCTTTGATATGGCAAAATATCTTCAAGTGCAGCTTCTCTTTGTTCGAGAGTTTCCGCAGTAATCATCTTTCGGAAATTAAATATTCTATCGCTTTCAAAGAACATATGCTCTGTACGACATAGGCCAATACCTTCTGCCCCAAACTTACGAGCTTGAATAGCATCTTTTGGCGTATCTGCATTCGTACGAACTTTCATTCTTCTTGCTTCATCTGCCCAAGTCATGAATGTTTCAAAGTCGCCACTAATACTTGGTTCTTCCCTCTTAATTAAGCCATCATAAACACGTCCAGTAGAACCATCTAAGCTAATCTCATCGCCCTCATGATATACTTTACCACTTTTAGTAGTAAGTGTTTTAGCCTCTTCATCAATAGTAAGTTCACCACAACCAGAGACACAGCAACGTCCCATACCACGAGCAACAACAGCCGCATGACTAGTCATACCACCACGAATTGTTAAAATTCCTTCGGCATGATTCATACCTTCAATATCTTCTGGTGATGTTTCAAGTCTTACTAAAATTGTTTTTTCACCCATTTTAGAGTGTTCAGTAACAGCTTCAGCAGAGAAATAAATCTTACCAGCACCAGCACCTGGAGATGCAGCAAGACCAGTGGCAATTACTTCACCATTCTTTAGAGCATCTATATTAAATGTTGGATGAAGTAGGCTATCAAGTTGCTTTGGTTCAACTTTTAATAATGCTTCTTCCTTAGTAATTAAGCCTTCACTTACCATATCAACAGCAACTTTTAGGGCAGCAGTAGCTGTTCTTTTACCATTTCTTGTTTGAAGCATAAATAAATGTCCATCTTCAATGGTAAATTCCATATCTTGCATATCTTTATAGTGATTTTCAAGAGTTTTTGCAATTTTAGCAAACTCTTTATACACTTCTGGCATAGTATCTTCAAGTTTACTAATAGGTTCTGGTGTACGAATACCGGCAACAACATCTTCACCTTGCGCATTAATTAAATATTCGCCATAAAGTTTATTTTCGCCTGTCGCTGGATTTCTAGTAAATGCTACTCCTGTACCAGACGTATTACCACGATTTCCATAAACCATTTCTTGAACATTTACGGCTGTACCCCAACTAGATGGAATATCATTCATTCGTCGATAATAAATAGCACGCTCGTTATTCCAACTTCTAAATACAGCGGTAACGGCGTGGATTAATTGTACTTTAGGGTCTTGTGGGAAATCTTTCCCGGCAATTTCCTTATAAATCTTCTTAAATTCATTCGTTACTTCAACCATATCATCTGCGGTTAAATCGGTATCAAATTTAGCACCTTTTTCTTCCTTTATTTCATCTAAGCGTCGCTCAAAACTTGATTTTGGATAACCTTTCACAACATCTGCAAACATTTGGATAAATCTACGATAAGAGTCATATACAAATCTCTTATTGTTTGTTACTTTCGTAAACCCTTCTGCTACTTCATCATTCATACCTAAGTTAAGAACTGTATCCATCATACCAGGCATACTAGCACGAG
>CALWAA010000037.1 GCA_944372725.1 uncultured Bacilli bacterium
AATTAGAAATTATTATAAGCAATATTAAAGATTTAGCAGGAAATGAATATGAAGGAAAAACTATTATAGATGTACCTACAGGTAATAGTAGAGTAGCAATTTATGATAACGAAAATCCAGAAATTAATGTTTATAAATGGCCAAAAAAAGATTATCCTAATGCTTTAAAAGATAGTACATTTAATTATTGTGTAGTAGCTGAAGCAAGTGATAATAATGGCTTATCATCATTTACTATTGATGGTAAAGATTACACTCCTGGGGAAAATGCTTATATTTGTGATGATGGTGCACATGTGTTTAAAGCAATAGATAAGGCTGGAAATAGTAATAGCTTTGAGTTTAATATTGATATAACCTATGGTGCTGTAACTATTAATAATAAAGATGCATATAATACTCATGATTTAGAAAATACTCATTATTATAATGAAATTACAAGTGTTACTTTTTCTGAAGAGGGAACTGTTAGATTGACTAAAGATGATAAAAATGTTTATTATGGTTCTACAGAGGAATTTAACTATGAATTTACAGATGGCGTTTATAAATTTGAATTATTTGATAAAGGTGGAAATCCCACAGCATTTATGTTTGAAGTAGACTCAGTATTACCAACTGTCAAAGAAATTAAATATATTACAAATTTATCTAATAACTCCGTAACAGTTACAGCAACTTTATCTAAGCCAATTTACACGCCAAGTGGATGGGCAATGGATGGTAAAGCATATGTCTTTAAAAGAGAGTATAATACAAACGCTAACGAAACTGTTGAAATAAAGGATTTATATGATAATACAAATAGATTTAACATAAACATTAGTTGGCTAAAATAAATGTTAACAATATACACATAACTCATAATCAATAAATAGATAATGTTTAAATAAATAACTAAAAAGGAATTGAAATAAATTCCTTTTTTTTGTACAATTATATTAGATAGGAGTGTAGTTATGGCATATATTAAATTTAAAGAATTATCTAAGTATTTTGATTTTAAAACTGAGGTTTATGAAAATAAATTACCAGATTACGCTAAAGAATATGTTGAGGATAATGAAACTATTTTAATTGGATATAAAAATAATAAAGATTATGTCGTATTTACTGATAAGAAAATGATTTTATTTGATAGAGACACTTTAGCTGTATATTATAAAAAAATACATATAATTCCATATGTATCAATTTCCACTAGTGCAATTAATTTTAAGCCAGGTAAAGTTGAGTTATTATTCAGTTTTGATAGTGGGTATCAGTTACATGTAAACTTTATCGATATGAATCATGATAAAAAAGAAGTGATTAAAAAAGTTTATAAAGCTATGATGAAAGCTAAAATTGGATAATTTAAAATTAGAGTAACTTCTAATTTTTTTTTGCTTTCATATAGTTTAATGGTGAAAAATATGTTTTTTAGTACTATTCATGAAAGAATACGTTTTATTTTTATTGTTAGTGTTATTATTTTAATTGCCATTATTATTAAAGTTTTTTATATTCAAGTTTTTGCTTATGATAAACTTTCTAGTTTAGCAGAAAGTTTATGGAGTAGAGAACTTCCTATTAAAGCTGATAGGGGTGAGATAGTTGACCGAAACGGAGAAGTGTTAGCAACAAACATTACAACTGTATCATTAGTTGTTGTCCCAGGACAAATTGATGATGCCGAGGCAGTAGCGCGCGATTTATCTGATATTTTAGGAACAGATTATCAAGATATGCTCAAACATGTTACGAAATCTACTTCAATTGAACGAGTCCATCCGGAAGGTAGAGGTCTTGATTATGATATAGCCGAAAAAATTGATGCTTTAGGCTATGATGGGGTATATTTATTAAAAGAAAGTAAAAGATATTATCCTTATGGAACAGTACTTTCTCATGTTTTAGGCTATGTTGGAATTGATAATCAAGGTTTATCAGGAATTGAACTTTATTATGATGAGTATTTAACTGGGGCTGATGGGGCTATTAAATATTTTTCTGATGGAAAGGGAAATAAGCTTGAGCTTACGGAAGTTTATGAGGCACCAACGAGTGGAATTACTTTAGAGCTTACCATTGATATTGACCTGCAACTGGCGATTGAAAATGAACTGGATAATGCCGTTTCAAAATATAATCCAGAACAAGCGATGATTTTGGCTATGGACCCAGATACAGGCGAGATTTTAGCTATGGCTAGTCGTCCTACTTTTGATAGCAATAATTATCAGGATTATACTACCGAAATTATTAATCGCAATCTTCCTATTTGGATGACTTATGAACCAGGAAGTACTTTTAAGATTATTACTTTATCCGCGGCCTTAGAAGAACAGACTATTAACTTATTTGAAGATACTTTTACAGATACTGGTTCGATTAATGTGGATGGCTCTACTATTCACTGCTGGAAAGTAGGAGGACATGGCACGCAGACAATGCTCGAAGTGGTAGAAAATTCTTGTAATCCGGGTTTTGTTAAGATAGGGCAAACTTTGGGAGTTGAAACTCTTATGAGTTATATTGATGCTTATGGTTTTGGTGATAAAACAGGAATAGATTTAAATGGAGAATCTACGGGAATTTTGTTTGATATTGATAAAATGGGACCGGTGGAACTGGCTACAACGAGCTTTGGCCAAGGTATTAGTGTAACACCAATACAACAAGTACGAGCTGTATCAGCAGCGATTAATGGCGGAAAGCTTTATACACCTTATATTGTAGGAGCTTTTCTAGAAAGCGAAACGGATAGTTTAATTGAGAAAATTGAACCAGAGATGACTAGAGAGGTAATTAGCGAGGAAACCAGTAGTTTGGTGCGCTATGCTTTAGAGAGTGTTGTTGCCAATGGTAGTGGTAAAAATGCCTACATTGAAAATTACCGGGTTGGAGGGAAGACTGGTACAGCTCAAAAAGTAGAAAATGGTTCTTATTTAGATGGAAATTATATTTTATCATTTATGGGCTTTTTACCTGCCGATGATCCGGAATTTGTTGTGTATGTTGCAATTGATAATCCCAAAGGTGTTACCCAGTATGGTGGGGTGGTTTCGGCTCCAATTGCAAGAAATGTTATGTTATCAGCGATTGATATATTAGATATTGAGCCAAGAAGTGATGGTATGGCCAAAGAATATACATGGTTAGATAAAAAATATAGTATTTTACCTAATGTAGTTGGTATGAGTCGTGAGGAAGCAACAAAAACTTTAAAAAATTTTAAAATAGAGTATTCTGGTGATGGAGATACAGTTATTTATATGAGTCCAAATGCTGGTTACTATGTGGCAGAGGGTGAAACGATTATGCTGATGCTTGGATAAGTCGTAAACTCTTGTGTAAAATAATAATCAAATTAAGGAAAAAAGGGATAATAAGTAGTATAATAATCTAAAGGAAGAGGTGGGTTATGTTAGTACTTGCTAAAGCAGCGATGGCGCTATTATTAGGTTTTATTTTAGCAATTATTACCGGTGTAATATTAATTCCTATTTTAAAACGATTTCATATTGGACAATATGTTAGTCATTATATTGGTGAAAGACACCTAAAAAAAGAAGGAACACCAACCATGGGAGGACTAATTTTTATTATTCCGACGATTGTTGCTCTTATTCTTTTGTATTTTAATGATAGTATTGAAATATCTCATAATTTGATTATTTTAGTATTTGTCTTTTTAGCTTATGCCTTCTTGGGATTTATAGATGATTATTTAAAAATAAAATTTCATAATAATAGAGGACTTAGTATACTTACTAAACTTTTAATTCAAATGGTTATTGCTCTTGTTTTCTTCTATATCTTTATGAGTAATGGTGGACAATCTGATTTGGTTATATCTAGTCTTGGTATTACGATTCCTCTTGGTTGGACTTTTGGATTATTTATCTTATTCTTGTTAGTTGGAACGAGTAATGCGGTTAATATTACTGATGGATTAGATGGTTTAGCAGGAGGACTTTCAGCAATTGCATTCTTTGCCTTTGGTCTTATTTCTTGGAATGCAGGTTGGATGGAAGGATACCAAGAAGTAGCTATATTTTGCTTTATTTTAGCAGGAGCTTTAATGGGATTTTTGGTATTTAATGCACATCCGGCTAAAGTATTTATGGGTGATTTAGGTTCTTTATCTTTAGGAGCAGCCTTAGCTACGATTGCTATTATTACAAGACATGAACTTTCTTTAGCAGTAATTGGTGGGGTATTTGTAGTAGAAACTTTAAGTAGCTTAATCCAAATTATTGCTATTACAAAGTTTCATAAGAAAGTATTTAAACGAGCACCATTACATCATCATTTTGAAGTATTAGGAATGAATGAACAAGATATTGTCAGATACTTTTGGGTAGCAGGGTTGATCCTTGCTATGGCAGCGATTACTTATGGTGTTTGGTTATAAATTTGGTTGAAAAAATTATTCAAAATATAGAAGGAGTAAATTATAATGGTAGAACACTTTGGCTTGAAGGTAAAAGAGGATAGTTTTTTAAATCGGGATAATTATGCCAAAATAAATAAAAAAAGTTCTTTTAAAATAATTATGCCAGCTGTAGAATATGAAGATGTAGAAAATCGAATATATTCTGATAAATGGTGTGAAGAATATCAGCAAAAATGCTTAAAAAATTTTGATATAAATATGGCTAAATTTAGTCAATTAGATTACAATAGATTTCAAAATGAAATAGAATCTTTTTTATCTAAGCATAAGAATTTTGTGGAAGTTTTTAATATTAATGAATTATTAAATGTTTCAGGTTATTATATTATGGTGTTCGATAAATATAAGCAACTATATATTGGTACTACTAATGATATAGGAAAAAGAATTAAACAACATTGGTCAAAGAAAAAGCAATTTGATAGATTATTATTCCCTATGAATAATATTGATAATTCTAAATTTTCAATAGATAGTTTTGGAGCACTTGATACAACTAGAATATTTGTGGCAAAAAGTAGTACTCTTTATGATTTGGAAAACGAATATATCCAGAGCTTTTCTAGAGAGTTTGTCCTTAACAGAGTGCAGGGAGGAAGAATTTCTGCTTTAGAAATAATTGGTGAACCAGTTCATAAAGAAAATTCAGATATTGTTTTAGTGAAAATCTTCATTGTGTTTGTAGTACTTGCTTGGACATTGGTTTTTGTATTTTTAAAAATGATGTAGAAGTTCTACATTTTTTTTAAATTTCATAAAATTTGTTAGGTGATGATGAATGAAAAAGAAACATATGGATTATTTTCTTTTCATAAGCGTTATCTTAATCAGTATTTTTGGGATTATTATGATTTATTCTGCTAGTAGTATTTGGGCTGAATTTAAATATCAAGATGCTTTTAAATATGTAAAACAACAAGGCTTGTTTTTTATAATAGGAATACTAGCTATGCTTTTTGCTAGTAAGATAGATTTAGAGTTTCTTCGGAAGAAAGCTAATTTAATTTTGGGTATTTGTTTTATTTTACTTGTTCTTGTTTTAATTCCAGGGATAGGTACAGTTAGAAATGGTAGTAGAAGTTGGTTTGGAATTGGGGGACTTGGTGTACAACCTAGTGAATTTGCTAAATTGGGTCTTATTATTTTTGCTTCAAAATATCTTGCTCGTAATCAAAAAGACATGGGAGATATAAAAAAGGGAGCACTTCCCATTTTTCTTGTCATTGGCATTTTCTTTGTGCTCATTATGCTAGAACCGGATTTTGGGACAGCGATGGTTATGGCTCTTACTTTGATAGCTCTTATTTTTGCATCAGGGCTTAAGATATCTTTTTTTGCTAAATTAGGTGTTTTAGGACTTGTGGGAATTGTAGCACTTATCATAGCAGCACCATACCGAATGGCTAGGATTGTGTCTTTTTTAAATCCTTGGAGTGATCCTTTGGGTAGTGGATATCAAATTATTCAGAGTTTATATGCGATTGGTCCGGGAGGACTTCTTGGACAAGGATTTTTAAATTCTAGACAGAAACATTTTTATTTGCCAGAACCACAAACTGATTTTATTTTTTCAATTATTAGTGAAGAGTTTGGCTTTTTAGGGGTACTTATTGTGTGTGGCTTTTTCTTCTTTATTTTTTATAGAATGCTTAGAATTGCTCTTAGAAGCAATGATTTATTTTCCAAATATTTAGCTTTTGGGCTTGCCTCTCTTTTGTTTATTCAGGCTGCTTTAAATTTAGCGGTTGTTGTTGGTTTAATTCCTGTTACCGGAGTTACCCTTCCTTTCTTTTCTTATGGAGGTTCTAGTCTTCTTATTAGTATGATTAGTGTTGGACTTGTTTTGAATGTCAGTAGAAGAACATAATAATCCTTGAAAATAACCTATAAGATATGGTAAACTTATAATAGTAAATAATTACTAATAAGGGAGTGTAGTATGTTTAAAAATATTTCTATTAAAAAGAAAGCTATAATAATAATAGCTATTATCATTTTTATTATAATTTCTATTTTTATCTTTAATGTAGTAAAAACAAATATTATTCATAATCGATATCAAAATAAATTGTTTAAATATGAAAATTCATCTTTATTCTTTTTAGAACCATGGGAGGCAAAAGATGCCTTTCAGCTAGAAGAAAGTGAAATAGGCGAAATTGTTTATATTGATGAAGAATATATTTATAAATTTAGGTTTATGGACAATAGTGCTGCTACTGGTTCGGTTACTGAATATAAGACTACTTATCGTTTTGATGGTGATTTAATTGTCTTTGAATTTGAAGAAGGAAAATATCAGGCGGAAGCAAGTGGTGAAGCATTAATTATCACTCTCTTAGAAACTACTGAAGAAAGTGATGCCTATTTGGGAAATGCAATTGGTGTGGAAGAATATTATGATGCTTTAGAAGGATATGATTATTTTCAGCTTTTAGATGCTTATAAAACTAATTTAAATATTTCTTTAGATAATTATAGATTGGCAGTAGCTCAAGAAATTGGAAATAAAATTGGAACTAATTTATATAGTCAAAAATATGCTAATAGTGATTTTGGCTTTCAATATAGTGCTCAAAATTCAGAACATCCCTTTACAATTATTGAAGATGGAGATGTAATTGATGACTTAGTTGTTCTTTCGGCTAGAAAAGTTTCGGATACAACTTTTACTTTGGCTTTAGCGCAAACGATGGAAGATGAAAGTATTTTTTCTCTTTTCTTAGATATGTCTACCTATCAAATCGAAGTATCGTTTGATAGAATGCTTGTGCCAACTAACGAAGCTTATTATAATAATTTTGGAATATATGAAATACCACTTACTTTTAGTTATAACGTTGATGAACAAGCAATAGTTGAAAATGAAAATAATATGGAAGATGAGCAAAATGATAGTGCAGGAATTGAACAAGATACTTCAGTAGATGATTTTGAAGACGATAACGACAATCGGGTTGATGTTAGTGATGATAATAATTCTGATAATACCTCAGATGATAATGATGAATCGGTAAATGAACAAGATTTGTTACAAGAAGCATTAAGTCAGGTAACTATTAATTTAGAGCCTGTTAATGAGTCTTACTTTAAAGTTTCTCTCTCTGGAAAGGATAATAAATATAATTATAAAATTATTTATGATGGTGAGGCCTTTACTAGTAATAGTATTGGTGTTCCTTATAAAGGTTATGGAGAAACTTGCTATGAATTCGAAATAGTTATTGATAATCAGGTTTCTAAAACCATTAATAAATGTATTACTTTAAATCGAGAAAAATTAGATTATCAAGTTACTGCTCATCCTATGACCGGTATGGGACAATGTCGCGTTAGTATTAAAACGAATAATACTAGTAGCTATAATCAACTAAATCAAACTACTTGCAGTGTAGATGGCTCATCTTATGGTACGTGTGAGGGAATTACTGGTTTCTTTGTCAATGGAGGAACCCATAGTATTACGATAACTAGTGATTATGATGAACAAACAATTAATTTTGTTTGTGAACCTTAAGTTTAAAAATTAGTTTATGACTAATTTTTTTGGTAATATGGGCCGGGTAATTTAGATAAAATAGATTATACTAGGTATGAATTTTTGGGAAACTTTTATAATAATAACAGGTGTTTAAAATGGCAAAAGCATTAAAATATAGTTTGATCATTGTTATAGTTATTATTCTAATTGGTGGGGCAATTCTTTTTTATTTAAGAAAAGATGGTTATTTGGTTACCTTTAATTCTAATGGGGGAAGTGTGGTTACACCAATTAAAACTGGTCTAAGTAAAACAATTGATAAACCAGATGATCCAGTAAAAGATGGATATGAGTTTGTGGGATGGTATTTAGATGGTGAAAAATTTGATTTTGATATGGAAATAACAGAGAATATTACACTTCAAGCCGAATATGAAAAACAAGAAGAAGTGATGTATACTCTTGCTTTTGATTCTTTGGGTGGAGATAAAATTGAAAATATTGTTGTTAAAGAAAATACTGTTTTAGATGCACCTATTCCTGAACGGACTGGATATGAATTTGTAGGGTGGTATTATCATAATAAAGAATTTGATTTTAGTAATCCTATTATGAGTGATATGGTATTGGTGGCAAAATATGAAAGGCAAGAAGAAATAAAGGCTAGTGTTGTTGTTACTTTTAATTCAAATGGTGGAAGTGAGATTGAAAGTGAAACCATTTCGGTTGGCGGTTTAGTTAAAATGCCTAAAGATCCAGTGAGAGATGGATACAAGTTTGCTGGTTGGTATTTGAACGAAGAAGAGTTTGATTTTACAAATCCGGTTTATGAAGATATCATTCTTGATGCTTATTGGGTTAAAGAATAAATTATAAAAATGACTGAATTACATCCGAAGTTCCCGCTAGTTAATGAAAAAGATAATTTCGTGATTTAATTCCCATAAAATAA
>CALWAA010000038.1 GCA_944372725.1 uncultured Bacilli bacterium
CATCAAGTTCTGTTTCCATATTTGCTGTATATTCTACATTGACAATATTACTAAAGAATTCTTGTAATTTATCATTTGTTTCAAAACCAATTTCGGTTGGATAAAACTTTTTGTCATCTAACTTTACGTAGCCTCTATCTTGAATGGTTTTCATAATTGTTGCATAAGTACTAGGTCTACCAATTCCTAATGCTTCCATTTCTTTAATTAAACTTGCTTCTGTATATCTTGGTGCTGGTTTCGTAAAGTGTTGGAATTTTTCTATTTTATCGGCAACAACTACATCACTATGATAGTTTTTAAAATCTGGTAAAATAACATCTTCATTATCTTCATATTCTTGATAAACTTTTAAGTAACCATCAAATTTTAAAACACTACCGGTTGCTTTAAATAGATATCCATTATTTTCTAAATTAACTGTAGTTGCTAAAGTTTTGGCACTACTCATTAAATAAGCCAAACTACGGATATAGATTAAACGATATAATTTATATTCATCATTACTCAAGTATTCTTTTATAGATTCTGGTGTCCGCATAATACTAGTGGGCCTTATTGCTTCATGCGCATCTTGGGCTCCTTTGGGCTCTTTACTAGCTTTTACACTACCAACATATTCTGCCCCATATTTTCCTTTAATATAGTTTTTGGTATCCCCAACAAACACATCAGAAAGTCTAGTTGAATCTGTACGCATATAAGTAATTAAACCAACTGTTTCTGACCCAATATTCATACCTTCATATAACTTTTGGGCTATTTGCATCGTTTTACTAGAGGAAAAATTAAGACGATTTGCTGCCATTTGTTGTAAAGTAGAAGTACGGAAAGGGTCTTTTGGTTTCTTTAACTTTTCCTTTTCTTCCACACTATCAATTTTAAAAGATAAAGATAGCTTATTTAATATTTCATCAGCTTCTGCTTCATTTTTTATCTCTACTTTTTTACCATGATATTTTTCTAAACTTGCTTTAAAAGTTTTAAAATCAGCTTCAATGGTCCAATATTCTTCTGGAACAAAAGCTAAGATTTCTCTTTCTCTATCAACAATTAATTTTAAAGCAACACTTTGCACACGACCAGCACTTTTGCCTCCCGTCTTTCTTTGCATGAGCTTACTTAAGCGAAAACCAATAATACGGTCAAGCATTCTTCTTGTTTCTTGACTTTTTACTAAGTCCATGTCAATCTTGCGAGGATGTTTAATCGCATCCACGACAACATCTTTAGTAATTTCATTAAATACTACTCGCTCTGATTTATCCTCATCTAAACCTAGTTCATCAAATAAATGCCAGGAAATAGCTTCTCCCTCACGGTCGGGGTCGGTTGCCAAAATAACTTTATCACTAGCCTTTGCCATTTTCTTTAAAGTTGCAATATCTTTACCCTTTCCTTTAATTGCTACATAATTGGGAATAAACCCATTTTCAATATCAATTCCAAGACCATATTTACCAGTTGTTGCTAAATCACGAATATGACCCTTACTAGATACAACATGATAATTACTGCCTAAATATTTTTCTATTGTTTTACTTTTCGCCGGTGACTCGACGATAACTAATTCACTCATAATACTCCTTTCTTAATCGGAAGTGGTATAGTTACTTAAAGCATCCTCTAAATAACTAAAGTAGTTTTTTCTAATTGCTAAACCACTCATTTCTAATTTTAACCTCACTTCGGTATTAATTGCAAGTATTTCTTCATCAGTATACGTCTTATTTGTATAATAATGAATTTTACTAGTACTTGCATTATAAAAAGCATATGCATTTTTCCATGAACCATCAATAAATATGACCATATCTTCGTGTTCTAGACTTAAAGCATCCGTTCCCATATAAAGTCTCGAATCATAATTTAAATCAAAGAGATTAGCAACAGTAGGTAAAATATCAATATAACTTGTATAAGCATCAATTTCCTCAGCCTTTATCTCACTATTATAAATAATAAGAGGAATTCGGTCGGCATTATTATCCACGCTCAAATCATAATCTAGGGCTGCATTTATTTTTTCTGTATCAATAGAATATGGATAATGGTCACCAAATAATACAATCACTGTATCATCTAAAATACCCCGCTTCTCTAATCCATCTAGTAAAATGCCAATTGCATTATCAACCACTTTTAATTTAGACATATACCTTTTGAGTTCAGTAGAGTAATCTTCCGGAAATAAATCCATATACATATCTCCATATTCACTTGACATATTATAAGGCATATGAGAAGTAACAGTAGTAATAAAACTCATAAATGGTTTATCAGTCCCATTCTCATCAATAATTTCTAAATATTTTTCCATTAACTCTTCATCACTAGCCCAAGTATCATAAGCCGGATAATTATAGCTGAAATCAAGTTTTAATTTAACTGCATCATAAAAAGTACCACTACCCATATTTTTATGAATAACACTTCTATCATAATACCAATCATAATAATCATGGAAACTATTTGTTATATAACCCTCATTATTAAATAAATTAAAGATGCTTTCAAAATAAGTATTATTTTGATAAACATTCGCTGTACAATTGTTATTAATTGAATAAAGACTAATCATTGCCCCCATCTCATTATTGCCAGTACTACATATATTTCTTGGTGAATAATTATTGGTAAAATGTAGTCCATTTGCTACTAACTTTTGAATATTCGGATAATACTTGCTATTAAGCATAATTTCATTACCGGATTCAACCATAATTACAATCAAGTTTTTGCCTTCAAACATACCAGTATATTCATTTCCAGTCGTAACAGTATTACTGACAAAATATTTATTAAGATTGTTTAAATCTTCATTCTTTTCCCGATTAATCAAATCTAACCAATAAGTATTATTAATTGTTGTATGATAACTAACTTCTTCTTCTGGATTTTCTGAAGTTTCTGGCGTTTTAAAATCTAAATCATCTGGGTTAATTTCAATATTAGATAGAGACTTCCCAGGAAAGAAGTATTCTTTAATATCTAAAATACCATAGAAAGTAAAGCCAAAATTACGCACAACTAAACTGGCATTCGTAGGTTTTTTAAATAAATCATATGCAGTAGTTGATTGATATTTATCTTGCATAAAAGATGCTTTTAGAGTCCCACAATATAATAATCCTAATAAAATCAAAAGAAAAATAGGTATCATTTTAAGAAAAACAATCCAAGAGTTAAGTTTCCTTTTGGGTAACTCTAAAGAAACTTTTTTATCAATAAATATATAATAAATTAAAAGAAGAAGAAAAGGAATGAACATAAGATAAAAAGTCCACTCAAAACTTGCTAAAAAATCTTCAATATAGCTAGAAACGGCCCCTAGTTGGGTATTTGTACTAATACTTGCATATACACCTAAAAAATTATGAAAGCCAAGTTCAGCAATTCCATAAATAGTAATAATAAGCACTATAATAACACTAAGTATTTTATTCAGGAGTCTTGGTAAAAATGAAAAGATATATCCAAATAATAATGCTAAAATATTAAGTCCTAATAAAACTCTTAGGCTAGCTACATGAAAAATAGAAATACCATCAATAAGATGAAAAATAATTTCTAATAAAAGAAAACAAACCAATAATAAAAAGTAATTTTGAAAAACTCTACTAGCCCACAACTTCCTTATTTTCTTCACTACTACTACCCTCCAAAATAAATTTGACCGGTTTAAAAGTCATCCGATACTCTTTAGTTATACCATATTTTTTAATTAATTCCAAGTGTTCTTTGGTTGGATACCCTTTATTTTTCTTATAATTATATTCCGGATATTTTTTATCGAGTTCATACATGATATGGTCCCTCGTAACTTTAGCAATGACACTTGCGGCGGCAATCGAAAGCGACAAAGCATCACCATGAATAATAGGACGAGATGGAATATCAATATCATTTAAACTCATCGCATCACTTAAAATATATTCTGGTGTAATATCTAAATTATTTATAGCAATATACATAGCTTTCCGGCTTGCTTCTAAAATATTAATTTCATCAATTTCTTTTGCGGAGACAATTCCAACACCGATACTTAATGCTTCTTTTTGTAAAACTTGATAAAAATATTCTCTTTTTTTCTCAGTTAATTGTTTGGAATCATTAAGACCTTCTAAATGATAGTTTTGGGGTAATATTATCGCGGCGGCAACAACAGGGCCAACCAAAGGTCCACGTCCTGCTTCATCCACTCCTGCAATTAAAGTAATGTGATTTTTATATAATTCTTGTTCATACTTAAGCAAATTAGAACTCATGGTCAAAAACGACTCCTTTTATATATTCGCCTTTAATATCATTAATAATTTTATTGCTCACTCTCTCATAATCAACCTCACCACCACGAATAGCCCCCATATTCCTAGCTATAATTTCATATGACGCTTCAATATCAAGTCCCACTGGATTAGGTATCACTCCATACCTTTCTTCTAGTTTATCAGGATAGTATTTATTAAGCTTCTTTAAAATATGCACGGCCACTTCATTTTCATCTAACACTTCCGTTTTAATTGCCGAAAAAGAAGCTAAATTTAATGCCACTTCTTTTTGTTCTAACTTTGGCCATAAAATTCCTGGTGTATCAAGTAAAATAATATGATGTTTTGTATTAAGCCAAACCAAGCCTTTGGTTACTCCGGGCCTATTTCCTACTTCAGCTACTTTCTTGCCTACCATTTTATTAATTAAAGTAGATTTCCCGACATTAGGAATACCTACTACTAAAACACGTACATCTTTTCTCATCAAGCCTTTTTCTTCTCTTTTTTCTTGAAGAGCTTGGGCAAGTTCATGAGTTGCAGCAACAATTTTTAAAACATCCTCCTCTTTATTTAAATCAACAAGTAATGCTTTCGTACCTAAATTCTCATAATATTTAACCCATCTTTCGGCCATTTCTTCGTCTGCTAAATCTTTTTTGGTCATAATAAGAATCTTAGGCTTATTGCCTATAATATCATAAATATTTTCTATTTTACTAGATTTAGGAATTCTACTATCAACAAGTTCATAAACTACATCAATATGTTTATATTCCTTTTGCATTAACCTTTTAGCTTTCGCCATATGTCCTGGATACCAATTAATATTTGTCATTTTTATCACTTCTTTCCATATCTATATGAAGATTAATTTCTTCTTCTGTTGGCAATTTATCTAATATTTCTCTTGGTATATATTCCTTTAACTTATAAGATGATACCCCAATTGGAAGATTTGTTCCTTTAAGTGACCATTCTACACTTAACTTATTTTTTTCTTTGCAAAGTAGTAAACCAATCGTTGGATTATCAATTTCTTTTTTTAACGTTTCATCAATAGCTGTTACATAAAACCCTAATTGACCAATATATTCCAGCTTAAATGAAGTAGCTTTTAGTTCGACAACAATATAGCATCTTAATTCTAAATGATAAAACAATAAATCAATATAGTAATCCCTATCTTCCATTGAAATTTTATACTGATTGCCAACAAAACTAAATCCTTTTCCTAATTCAACTAATAAATTTCTAATTTTAATTAACAATTCATTTTCTAGTTCTTGTTCTTTATAATCATTTTTTAATGATATAAATTCAAAAATATACGGATCTTTTATAATATAATTTGCTAAATCAGAATCATCTTTTGGTAAAGTTATTTTAAAATTATTATCACTTGTACCAATTCTCAAATGATAATTCAATTAGATTTGATGAACAAGCATTGACCTTCCCCAACCGTTTTCTATTATGCCTTGCAAATAAATCTTTCTGATTTCTTTATTCTTTACTTTATCCATTAAGACTACATTATGTCCCCACGGAACTTGTGCAACAAGTTGTTGCATAACTTCATCATCTTTATATTCCGTATAAAATTTTTTCATATATTTTAAGTTTCTTACAGAATAGCCAGTAGCATTTGGATATTCTAATTTCAATTCTCTGGCCACTTCATCAATAAATTTATTACCATATTCATAATAATCATACAAAATTTTACCAAGTTTAAAATATAATTCAATTAAGTTATGATTTACTTGTATTGCAGTTTTTAACCCAATGGATTTTATATCTGATTTTATAATATTAATAATTTGCTTAAAGTTTTCTTCTAACATAAATTCACTCCTTTCTTTATAAGATTTCAATTTCACCTTCTTTATTTTTTGGATATTTAAGACAACTTTACCTGTTAATTAAGTCCTTATGTTCTGCATATTATACTTTTAAGATTATACCCTCCTATATATCCTTATTAATTGTATCAAATTTCTAATGAAAAGTCTTTAGTTTTATTAAAAAATATATCATATAAAAAGTAGTGGATTATTATAAATTCATTTTTAAATTATTTTTTTAATTTAAAATAATCTTTTGCTCTTTAGTTGC
Source organism: uncultured Bacilli bacterium (assembly GCA_944372725.1). Classification (GTDB taxonomy): domain Bacteria; phylum Bacillota_I; class Bacilli_A; order RF39; family UBA660; genus Caccenecus. The sequence goes on from CALWAA010000038.1 coordinate 6,390, forward strand.
TTTATGCTACTTTTTTAATAATCTATTCTTTTGCTTCATTTACTTGAAACATCTTCACAATTTGCTTAGCTTCATCTACTTTAGATAAATAGTATTCATATTTTTCCTTTGCTTCAATTCTATAATATAGAAAAGGACAATTATCTTCTTCTAATTCAAAATAAAATAAATCTGCCATATCATTAATATTGACTAGTTCTATTATATTTTCATTCCTTGATAAAATTAAGTAATATTGATTATTATTTCTATTTTTAACAATTACCATTGGCAAAAAATCTTTTATACTTCTTTTTTTATCTAAATTTTTATTTAACTGTCTTTCTTTTCGCTTAGCAATCCTTTCACTTTTGGATGTATGAAGTAATGTTTCATTATAAATTATTTCTTCTTCACTAGCGCATCTTTTCACATGATAAAAGCTTTTATTTCTTTTAGGTAATACAGCTTTATTAAAATAAGTATGATATATTCCATTTCTAATTAAAATATCTGCCATATCATCTTGAAAATTGGTACTATCAAAAATATGATAAACATAATAATGCCAATTATCTTCATGATACACATAAAACATCTTTGCCCGATAAACAATTAAAGCTCCTATCTTTAACTTTCTAGCCTCTTTTCGCCGATTAAAATAAATAGTTCTAAACTGCCTAATAGTATTTATTTCACCAGTGTTAAAAGTATCTATTAAAGTTATTTTTTCTTTTCTGGAAATTTCTTCTTTTTCCTCAAAAATAAAACTGTAATAAGTATTATTAATTAAAACATTATAATCTTTCTTTAGCTTATCTCTTAACCGATATGTAATATAATTATTTTTATTTACTTCGTCAATATAGTAGCGATTTCCTAAATAAGATATTACATCCCCTACTCCTAATTTAAAATTTAAATATTTATCTTCTATATCAGGTTTTAAAGCAAAATCACTATGTTTTAGGATATACAAATATTTTTTTAAGCCCTCTAAATCACTTTCTTGTAACTTACCAATTTTCTTAATATATTGATTGTAATCCAAAAGATATAACTTTTGACAATTAACAAAAGTATTTTTCTTTATATAATAGTCAATTCTATTAAGTGGGTAATAAAGAATATGCCATTTTATTTCTTGGTGAGGATTACTAGTACATTGCAATCCATAAACGTTTCTACCATCTTTTTTAATAATCACATAAGGTCCTGATAAATGCCCTTTTGAAATTCTTTCTTTTTCTTCTGTTGTTTTATATCTTTTAGCTAAAATAATATCACCTATGTTTAAAAGTGATAAATCACTATTTTCTATCATCACTTGCCCCCCTATTTAATAAATATTATTCTACTTTCCCAATTTTTCCAAAAGGATACATAATAAAATTAGTGGTTCCCTTAATTTCACTTCTTTTTATTGTTCCAAAACTTCTACTATCTAGGGAAATAATGCGATTATCTCCTAAAATAAAATATTCATCATCTTTTAAAGTAACAGGATTAATATTATAAGTTATGCCATAACCATATTCATCATCTAATAATTCATCATTAATATATACTTTATTGTTTTTAATCTCTACAGTCTCACCAGGAAGACCAATAATTCTTTTAATAAGTTCTTCATCGTGGTCATCTAATTTGACAACAACAATATCAAAACGGTCAATTTCTCCTAGTTTATTTAAAAGCATAATTTCATTGCCTTCAAGGGTTGGATACATCGAATTACCATTTACCTTTACCGGAGTAATAATAAAAGTACGCACAAACACAACCACTACAATTATAATAATATATGGAACTAAATTTTTTAAAATTTTCATGTCACCCTCCATTTATACATAAATTATAGTATCACGTTTTCTTACTTTCTTCAATCTTTTTCTTGCAAAGAAAAAACTCATCTTAAAATGAGTTATTCAGCTTTAACGCTATCGTTTCTTTCCTTAACACGATATTCCTTACGCATATCTTTAATGAAGTTAAGTTTTGCACGTCTAACTAGACCTTTTCTTACAACGACGATTTTATCAATTGTAGGTGCATTAACTGGAAAAATACGAGTTACACCGATGCCACCTGATTTTTTTCTTACAGAAAAAGTCTCAGATACACCGCTACCCTTACGAGCTACTACTAAGCCTTCAAAAGCTTGGATTCTCTCTTTCTTTCCTTCTTTAACCCATACATCAACACGTACAGTGTCTCCAACACGAAATTCAGGTATATCGCGTCTAATATGACGTTCATTGATTTTATCAACTAAGTTAGCCATATTTACACATCCTCTCTATTTTATATTAACCTATAATCATAATTAAAATCAGCGGATTATATTTTCTTGGGTCCCAAACATTATAACATATTATTGTTAAAAATACAAACTATTTTCTAAACATATTTTCTTTCAT
>CALWAA010000039.1 GCA_944372725.1 uncultured Bacilli bacterium
TCTATTGCAAGATTAAGCAAATATTCATGTTCATTAGAAAGAGTAGTATCATTTGATACATCTTCATTAATATATAGCGCTCTTGTAATTAAGCCAGAATTTATAACTTCTAATTCATCAATAGCAATAAATTCTGCTTCTTTATTTGTTTTAGTAGTAGCACTAACTCTTATAATATAATTAGGATTCATGTATTCAATAATACTTTCAGCTTTAACAGTTTTATTTAAATGTTCTTCATCAACAATTACAATAAAATTGTATCCTGAATTATGTGCTTCATGTATTCTTTCATATAGATTTTTTCTTTCTGCCTCTTTTAATGCGTTATTTCCTTTTTTAGTAATAGTTTCCCAGTTGATAAAAGAAACAGCCGTTTCTTCAAAACCTTGAAGTAATACGTCTTGAATACTTTGTGTTTTATGGTGAGGTAAAAACTTTAACATTTTCTTTCTGCTTTGTTCTTCTAAGTCTCCTTTGCCAGGAGTAAGCCATACAAATAAAATATTTTTGTTTTCTTTAAAGTATTCTTCAATATATGAAAGTAATATAATTGTTTTTCCGGATCCAGTGGGGGCTTGTACTAATATTTCTTGTTTAGTGCCAATACTTGTAGCATCTAACAACTTATTTGCTGTATCAAGTTGAAAATTTTTTAATTTAATTCCTTGCATTTACATTACCTCCATTATTTCATCTTCAAAATAATATTCTGGTATGATATATATTTCAATATTATTGTTTTTGAATATAGACTCTTGCATTGAGGTTAAAAGTATATCAGAGGATACATATAATTTTTCACATATATCCAATTCATTTTGATTTTTGCTAAAGCTGTCTAATTCATCTTCATCTAAATAAACTCTATTCTTATCATCGTCAATTTCAATACCATTTTCTAATTGAATAAGATTTTTAATATTGACTAGTAAATTATTGTGCAGATTTTCATTTTCTGTATTTATTCTAGGAATATATGTACAATGATAATATTTTAAATTTGCTTGTATTCCGTCTGAATATTTACTACTATCTTTTCTTTTTCCTGTTATAACAGTTTTAATTCTTTGGTAAGTTATATCTTCACATATATTGTTTTCATTATTTGTACAAAGTATAAATTGTCTCTTTCCTCCATCTTCTTTATTTAATTCTAAAACTGCTTGTGCTGTAGTCCCAGAACCAGCAAAAAAGTCTAAAACTATTGAATCTTTGTAAGAAGCCAATTCTAGGATTTTATTTATCAGTGAAACTGGCTTTGGCGTGTCAAATACTTTTGTACCAAAAATGTCTTGTAATTCTTTGGTTCCTACGGTTGCCGTTCCAACATCGTCCCAAATTGATTTTGGAGTTGTTCCTTTTAATTCGGCTTCACTTAAAAATCTTTTTAATTGAGGTTTTGTTTTTCCGGACTTACCAAAGACAATTCTATTATCAGCCAAAAGTTTAGAATATTCATTTGGACCAGTTCTCCAACAACGACCTTTTGGTGGTAAAAATTTTTCTAGTGTATTAGGGTTTTGAATTTCGTAAGTTAAGTTTGGTCTTATACCTGGACTATCAAAAGGATCTGCTTTCCATGGCCCTCTAGGATCATTATCTGGATTACTAAATGAATCTATATTTAATTTCAACTTAAAATCTTCTTTTCTTTTGTTAAATTCACTAATATTTTTTGCATAAATATAAGTGTAGTTATGATTTAATGAAACAACAGCATCATTAGAAACCGATTTACGAGAATTCCATATAATATCTGAAATAAAATTTTCTTCTCCAAATATTTCATCACATAAAAGCTTTAATTGACCAAATTCATTGTCATCTATAGATATAAAAATTACACCATTATTTTTCAATAATTCCTTAGCCATATTCAATCTTTTAAACATAAATGATAGCCATTTTGAATGACGATAACCGTCACTGCTGTCTACAATCATATCAGAATACATAAAATCTTTATGTCCAGTATTATATGGGGGATCGATATAGATTACATCGATTAATCCTTTATGAGTTTTTTCTAAAAGATATAAACTATGAAGATTATCTCCCTCTAATAAGAAATTAAATTTTTCATCTGGATTAGATACAATTTCTTTATCTTTGATTTCTTCGAATGCAGGTATTTGATTTTCTAATTCTTTATCAACTCGCTCTTCATGTTCTTCCCAAATAAGACCATATTTTTTCTTTGTTAATTCATTTTCTATCATTGATAAATTAGTTAATGTTTCCTCATCTGAAATATTTTTCTTAATTTCATTAATCGTATTTAACATTTTATCTCTTCTAATCTTTGATAGGTTAGTAGTCTCCATAATGTACCTCCTAAAATAACTCTTTCACAATCAAATCTTCAGAGTGTAAATTATTATTTTTACCTAATAATAAATTCTCATAAAATTTAATTAAATAAGTTTTATCTTCTTTAATATTTAAATAATTATTAAAATAATTACTTCTAACTAGTGCATTTCTAAAATATACTGATTTATCTTTAAATAATGAGTTATCTACATTGTATCCTAGGCTTATTAAATATTTTTCTATAAATACTGCTGTTGTTCTTGTGTTACCTTCTCTAAAAGGATGTACTTGCCATATATTAGATGTGAAATCAATAATTTTTTTATCACTTCTACAATGGACATTCCTTTATAATTCTTTTCTTTTTCTAGACTAATATCATATTCTAGTGATTCAGCTAAGGTTTTTGAGTCTCCATAAGCTACTGAATCATTATTTAATATTTTTTCATGTTTAGAAAAATCAATTTTTCTAAATTCTCCTGCAAATTCATAAACATCTTGAAATAAATATTTATGAATATATTTTAAATAGTTTACTGATAATTTGAAATTATCTTGATTTAATAGTTCTACAATTCTCATAGATACAAAGTCACATTCTAATTCATTGTGATTAATATCTTTTTGTTTTTCCTTTGTAGTGTAATACTCTCTTAAACTTTGTTCTACTTCTTTGATTGTTAGTTCACCTAAAATATTCTTTTCACTAATTTGTTCTAGATATTTAGATGGTTTTAGATTATCAACTTGTTGTAATCCTATCGCCATATCCCATTGTAATTGTTTTATATAACCTTTAGGTTTTGTTTCTTCTTGATAAGAATTCATACTAGAATCTAAATTTTTTTCACACATATAACTTCACCTAACATTTTTATATTATTATACCATATTATCCATATTTTCTAAAGGGCATTTCTAAATTATATATGTAACAATACAACTAAATTGATGTACTTTTTAATGTCCTTCATTTTTTGATTTTTTAAGAATTTTATGCATATTTTCATGGTGCCATGTTCAGCAGGATAACTGTATCTGACAAACAACATCGCCAGTAGCGCGTTTAATCGTATTATCAAGGTTTTAGAAGATTGTAATTGGCTGCCAATCTCTCTTTTGTCTAACAAAATTTCTATCAAAAGTGTACATTTATTTCGTCATTATTTTGAAATTCATGTACACTCTATTTTTATTTATGATGCTGTTATTACTCCATAACTTAGATTAGTTTTGAAACCTTTTTCATCTTTGATTTGAATTAATTTTATAATTTTTTGATTTTTATTTGGACTATATTCTAAATAAAATATCTCATCTTCTTCTCTTATTGCATCTATTTTAAAGTATTCTACTTGATAATAGTTTTGTAATTTGTGAATGTAGTCTTTTATTTCTTTTTCTGCTTTTGAAGAAGATAAACTTACTACTTTGATAGTATCTTCGTAAGATACTGTTACTTCTTTATCAACAATACCTTCTGTAAATAAGGTACTGTATTCTTCTAGGAAAGTCTTTCTAAAGTTCTTGTAATGATATTTTATTTGTAATGTTGTTTTTACTAATATACATGATTCCATTCTTAACAAAGATTAGATATATATCACTATCTATTTCCAACTTATAGGGCTCAATATAGGCGTTATTGATTTTGGATACTGTGATAATACTACCTTCCATTAACTTTAGTTTCTGACCATTAAATTTACCTAGGTTGTTTATTTTTCCTTGTAATTCTTTACTTATTTCTAATCTCTCTTTAATTGCCAAATATTATCAAGTCTTTTCTAAAAAGCAAAAAATCGATTCAGAAGAATCGATTTTTATCTTAAAGTCTTTCGACTTTTTTTCAACCTGGGGCGAGATAAGGGAGTCGAACCCTTGCATAACAGAGCCACAATCTGCCGTGTTAACCACTTCACCAATCCCGCCATTTGAACATTATTAGAATATCAAACTTTTAGAAAAAAATCAACTACTTTATGCATTTATTCTCTTATTTTACTCATAATATTACAGATGTATTATGAAAAAGACAAGTATTTGGACAAATATTAAAGATATTGATTGTAAAATGTTAGATAAAGATATAGAAGTTGATGTTTTAATTGTTGGTGGTGGCATCACTGGTTTATCTACCCTTTTAGACCTTCAAAATAGCAATTTAAAAACTATTTTAGTAGAAAGAAATACATGTGGTCATGGTGTTACTTCGAGGAGTACTGCTAAGATAACTTATTTGCAAGAGCAAATTTACATGAACCTTAGAAGGTCTAGTTATGATAAGGCAAGTCAGTATTTAAAATCACAGATAGAGGCAGTGAGTAGACTTAAGGATATCATTATTAAAAATCATATTGATTGTGATTTAAAAGAAGTTTCTTCTTATATTTTTACTAATGATGAAAAAAATGTAGCAAAGCTTGATGAAGAATATGATTTTTTAATTAACAATCATGTAAACGTCGAAAAAACTAAATTAGGGGGAGTAAATAATATTCTTGCTTTAAAGGTTGATGATACTTATACTTTTCACCCTTTAAAATATATTAACCATCTTAAAAATATGATGAAAGATTTTATTTATGAAAATTCTAAAGTGGAAGTGATAGATAAAAAAGATGGATATTATTATTCTAAGGTAAATGGTCATATTATTAAAAGTAAATACGTTGTACTTGCTACTCATTATCCCTACTTTTTATTTCCGCTTTTATTTCCTTTTAAAAATCATGTAGAAACTTCTTATATTGGCGCAAAAGAAGTACAAAATTCCCATGATATCAGTGCGATTAATATAGATAAGCCTTGTATATCAATGCGTTATTATGGGGATGGAAAAAAGAATTATTTAATTTATTTATTTCAATCTTTTTCTTCTTGCAATATTAAAAATATTCATGATAATTTTAATGAATTAACTAGAAAATATCATTTTGATTATATTTGGAGTAATAAAGATATTATTACCAATGATTATATGCCTTATATTGGTAGAGTTTATAAAGATGATGATACTTTTTTACTCGCATGCGGTTATAATACTTGGGGTTTTACAAATGGATGTTTAGCTGGAAAAATACTTTCAGATATTATTACTAAGAAAGATAATCCCTATATTGACCTTTTTTCGCCGCATCGGAATATTAACCTAAATAAAATATTAAGATTACCAATAGATTTTGGCTGTAGTGTGAAAGCCATCTTTAAAAGTACCAAAAATAATGTGAATAACATGGGTGTTATCTACAAAAAAATCGATGGTAAAAATGTAGCGATATATAAAGATAAAAACGGAAAAGAACATACTGTTTTAAATAAATGTCCTCATATGAAATGTGGTTTAGTATTTAATGAAGATGAAGAAACATGGGATTGCTTGTGTCATGGTTCGCGCTTTACAATTGATGGTAAATGTATTGAAGGACCTAGTAATTTTGATATCAGTTTTAAATAGATTTGTGTTATAATTTTGATAAGTGCTAGTAAAGACTTAGGTTTACTAGCTTTTTTTATTAGGGAGTGACTTTTGTGATTATTTTTTCATGTCTTAAAAAAGAGTTTGATTTGTATGTTAAAAAAGGAATTATTAGCAATATAGTTTATGATGCTTATAAAGAAAAAATGGGTAAAAAATCCCAATTAAATCAAATAAAAGCTTGGGCACATAGTTTACCAGAAATGATGCCTATTCTTTCCGATTTACCAGAAAATGTAGGGATTGCGATTGAGTTTAACATTCCTCTTACTAGTAAAAGAGTTGACTTTGTTGTTAGTGGATATGACATAAATAATAAACCTGTTTTACTTTTGTTTGAACTAAAGCAATGGCAAAATGCTATGGATGTTAAAAATCAAGATGCTGTTGTAAAAACAATATTTGCTAATAAAGAACAAAAATCCCTTCATCCTTCTTATCAAGCATGCTGTTATGCTGAATTACTTTTAAATTATAACCATTTTGTTGAAGAAGAAAACGTGCAAATAATTCCTCTTGTCTACTTACATAACTACTCTATATCTCATCAAGATGATTTATTTTTAAATAAATTCAAGAAATATTATTTGAAAGCTCCAATATATGGTAAAAATGAAGCTGGAGATTTAAAGGCTGTTGTAGACAGTGCTATTTGTTTTGGTGATGATGCTTTTATTATTCATCAAATTGACCAAAGCAAGACGAAGCCTAATAAAAAGCTATTAGAGGCAATTGAAGAAATGATACAAAATAAAAAAGAATATACTTTACTGGATGAACAAAAAGTTGTTGCTGAATCAAGCAAAAAAGAAGTTAAAAATTCTTTTGCAACAAATAAGAAAAGTGTTATTATCGTGAAAGGTGGTCCAGGTACTGGAAAGTCAGTTTTGGCTATTCATTTGTTAGGAGAATTACTCAAAATTGGTTTAATGGGGGCTTATGTTTCCAAGAATATGGCACCAAGAAAAGTATATAAAAACAGTTTAGTTAGTAATAATGAAATTAGTATTCATGAACTTTTTAAGAGTTCCGGTTATTTCTTTTTTGACCCAGAAAATAAATATGATTTTTTGCTAGTAGATGAAGCTCATCGTCTGCAAGAAAAATCAGGAATTCACAATAATATTGGCGAAAATCAAATTAAAGAAATTATCCACGCTTCTAGGTCTACCGTTTTCTTTGTTGATGAACAGCAGATGATTACTTTAAAAGATATTGGAACGATTGCTAATATTAAGTATTATGCCAAGTTCTATCAAGCATCTATTATAGAGCTCGAACTTACAAGTCAATTTCGGTGCAATGGCAGTGATTCTTATTTAGATTTTGTTGAGGCATTTTTATATAACAAAAGAGGGTCTGTGCATTTTAACTTTGATTTTCAAGTAATGGTTTCGCCCAATGAACTAAGAGATTTAGTCAAGATTAAAAATACCAATAATAATGCTCGATTAGTCGCTGGTTTTTGTTGGCCTAGAGATGGGAAGAATGCTGATAATCAAGAATATATGGATATTAAAATTGGTGATTTTGAGGCTAGTTGGAATCTAAAACATGGTGAACCTTTTGCAACCAGGGAAAATGCGATTAATGAAGTTGGTTGTGTTCATAATGTTCAGGGCTTAGAATTTGATTATATTGGTGTTATTATTGGCCCCGATTTAAAATATGAAAATGGTAAAGTACTCACTGATTATAAAAAGCGCGCTAATACTGAAAAGTCTTTGTATGGACTTAGAGTTTTAATGAAGCAAGATAAAGAATATTATGAGAAACTTGCTGATACAATTATTCGAAATACTTACCGGGTATTACTTACCCGAGGTCTTAGGGGCTGTTATGTCTATGCGTGTGATGAAAATCTACAAAAACATTTAAAAAAGATAACAGAAAACAGAAAGATTATATCTTAACCTTTCTGTTTTTAAGCTGTTTCATTTAAATCAACATTTTCTTCTTTTATCATGTCAGCAAATTCTAGTTTGAAGCGTTCAATTTCTTTTTTACGTGCATCTTCATAAATATTTTTAGCATTACAAATAGCTTTGTAAAAATGTTTTAATGTTACTGTTTTTTTATTATCATATAGGGCAAAAGTAAAAGCATTGGATACAATTGTTAAACAAATATCGGGATAACGACTAGCTATTTCATATACTCTTTTATATTCGTCAGTCATTTCGACAATAAACCGCATTATTTTTTCTTTTACAAAATCAGTATATTCACATTTTACTCCCGTATTTGCTTCAATTTTAGGCAACGTTCCCATTAGTATTTGCACCGTTGTATCTTTATCAGTTTCTAGTACTTCAATTTTTTGAAATCTTCGTAAGAAAGCTCTATCTCTTAAAATATAATGTTCATATTCTTCGGTAGTTGTAGCACCAATCATTTTAATGGTTCCGCGGTCTAATCCTGCTTTTAACATATTGGCAAAATCCATGCCACCATCTTTATTTACTAATAAATGAGTTTCATCAATAAATATAATAGTATCTTTTTTATTAGCAAGTTCTCTTACTAATAAATCAATTCGATTTTCTGATTCCCCATTACTCGTAGTACTACCTATTAAACTAGAAATATTAATTTTAATAATTTGATAATTTAATAATACATCTGGTACATATCCTTTAATAATGCGGTAAGCTAAACCTTCAACAATAGCTGTTTTACCAATACCAGGTTTACCTACTAAAAGAGCACTTTTTTCTGGTGTTAATAGAGTTAATATTACTTGTTTAATCTCACTATCTCTACCTATAGCTGGGTCAGTTATATATTCTTTATCAGTTAAATTTTCGCCATATCGCTCTAGCATGCTTATTTCTTCCATTACAATCACCTATTCTTTTTTTATTATATCATTTTTCAGATAAATCGAGTAGAGGAAAATAAATAATTATTTTGCCCCTCTCACACCACCGTACGTACGGTTCTCGTATACGGCGAT
>CALWAA010000040.1 GCA_944372725.1 uncultured Bacilli bacterium
GTTGATGAAGAAGCAAAAGAAGATAGTGACGATAAAAAAGAAACAAATAGTACAAATGATAAAACCAACAGTACAACTTCAAATAATAAAGATAATTCTAGTAAACCAAGTTCTAATTTTAAATCGGCGATTAATAGTGTTTCCTTATCACCTCTTAAAACGAGATATCCCAATTTAGATAGTGAGATAGCAAATATCATTTCAAGTGTAACGAATAGTGGTATGACAAATTATGAAAAACTACAAGCAATTTATAATTATGTTAAAAATAAATTAAATTATAGTACCCCACTATTAAATAATAGGGATATAGAAGGACTACAAGAAACTTACAATTTTTATTATACAGATGCCCTTCAAATATACAATGCGTATTTTGCATTATATACTGGCTATGGCGTATGTGATAACTATGCAGCTTTGTTTATGATTTTAGCAAGAAGAATAGGTTTTGATGCGTATGTTGTAGGTGGAAAAGTCAATAAAGTAGGAGGGGGAACTACAGGACACGCTTGGGTAATGATTAAAGCAGGTGGTACATATTATATTTTTGACCCCCAAATTGAAGATAGTAAAAAAACTAGTTATGATTATTTTGGCAAAACTGATACCGAATTACCAATTTATCATTACACTTTATCTTCAAATACTAGCAAATTCCACTATTTTAAAGAAAATCCAAAGCAACCTCATGCTTTCTCTGCTACGTTTAAAGTTGATTTAGAGGATTATGATGAAGTAACAATAAAAGACCACAATAGTTCTTATACAAGCAGTACTTATGAAAAAGGAAAAACTATAAATATAACTTTTAGCACATCATTAAAACAAGATTATAAAATAGAAATATTAAAAAATGATGAAGTAATTTCTAGTGAATCCTATGATGGCAGCAGTAAAACGATAACTCTAACTTTTGATGAAGTGGGTCCTATAAGTTATGATATCAAAATTAAAACAACAGGTAGTCACTATGTTATCTATGGAATTCATGGTACTGTAAAAGAACCTACTTAAAACCAATACTACAAATGAAGCTTGAAGCAAAAATCAAGCTTTTTCTTTATTTAAAAATATGAGTATTCATGATACAATTGTAGAGGTGAGGTTTATGGCAAAAGATAATATTAATTTTATATTTAAACTGTTAGATAAAAAAATGGTAGTTTTATGCTTAGGAATAGAAGCAGTACTAGATTTTATTTACTATATAATTCCTTTTTTATTTACTTTTTTTCTAACTATGCCTTTTACCATAGAAAAAGCAGTAACTATTACGGCAATATTTATACTATCTAAAACAATAAGAACATTTGGCCTTTATATAGAAAGAATTATAGTAGATAATTATTTATATAAATATCGTAATTTAGAATATCAAGAATACTTTAAAAAAATAGAAAAACTTCCCAACTCTACTTTAGCCAAATATCAAACTGGCTATTTAATTAGTGTTATTGATAAAGTAACAATGCTAGTATCCGAGATTCTTCAATCTGAGTATGTAGGTATTATATTATCATTTGCATTTTTATTTTATACCTCTTTTACTCAATCCATCTATTTATTTTTATTAACTTTATTTTGTAGCATTATAAGCATATTAATAAGTTTAAAAATATTAAAAAAAGCTAATTATTTAGTAGAAGACTTATATGAAGAAGAGTATAAATATTCATCATCTTATCAAGATTACATTAGTAATATAAAAACAGTAAAATCATTAAATAGTAACAAGTATTTTGAAAATATGATAATGAAAAAATCTGATAGAAGATTTACTAAAAACAGAAAATATGTTTTTGCTTATGCCAAAGAACAGTTTTTAAGAAATCTTTTTATCATAATTCCTTTTGCTACTCTTTTAATTAAAGCTGTTATTGATTTAAGTAATGGAATTGATACATTAGGAATTATTGCGTTCTATATTACTCTTCATGTCGAAATGGGCTTTATATTTGATGAGTTATCTCATAACATAGTAAACTGGTTTGAACTATCAGCGATTAAGAAAAAATTAAAAGAAATATTTAAAGTACTAGATGAAAGAACATACTTAAAAGATTTTAATGAAATTGTTTTAAATAATATTGAAATTAAATATAAAGAAACAAAATATAGCATTAAAATACCTCATATACAAATCAATAAAAATGATAAAGTTTGTTTTATGGGAGTATCAGGAAGTGGAAAAACTTCTACTTTAAATTTAATCTTAGGAAATCTAAACACATATACAGGTGAAGTATCATTTGATAATCATAATATCAAAGATTATCTTTTAGATATTGGTTTAGTAGGACAAGAAATAGAACTTTTTAATATGAGCATTAAAGATAATTTATGTTTAGGAAAGGCTATTTCTGAAGAAGAATTAATTAAGTATATAAAAGAATTACAACTAGATGATATCTTAAATTTTGAAGAGGGATTAGATACAGTAATAGGAGAGAAAGGATTAAAGCTATCAACAGGTCAAAAAAGAAGATTAAATTTACTTAGAAGTCTACTTTTAAATAAAAATATTTATATTTTAGATGAACCAACCTCTAATTTAGATAATAACACAGAAAAAATAGTAGTAAATTTCATCAAAAATCATTTCCAAAATAAAACTTTAATTGTGGCAACGCATAATCCGGAAATAAAAGATATTTGTAATAAACATTACCATTTTGAAAATCATATTTTGGTAAAAGAAACAGAATAATAAAGAATTTACATAAAAATGAAAAACAAGATTTAGCTACTTTATTTAATTGTCAAGAAAACCAAATTGTTCTAACTGAAGAAAAAGCATTAACTAAAAATACTATTTAAGCTTCTTAACTAATTTAAATAGAGCAACTTTGCATAAAAAATAGGAGGACAATTATTTTTATTTTCTATTACTGATTTAAAAGAAATAAAATTACCGAGAAAAATCAGTTTTACACTAAGTCTAACTTCAGTAACACATTTAGAAAATATTGTATTTCCTAAAGAAAACGGAACAACAAAATTTAACGGAAATCAAAAAAACCGAAGATGAATTAAAAAGATAACCTGTCTTTTTATTTATTTAAAAATAAGCATATTCATGATAAAATATTAATGGAGTGGTAAATATGCCTAAAGTAACAATTGAAAACCTAGATGATTTTGGAAGAGGAATAGCTCATATTAACAATAAAGTTGTTTTTATAGAAAACGCTTTACCAGAAGAAGTAGTAGAAATAGAAATCATAAATGATAAGAAAAGTTTTAGTGAAGCTAAAGTAACAAAATATTTAAAATTTAGTAAGAATAGAGTAGAAAGTATTTGTCCCTATTTTGATACTTGTGGGGGATGTAATCTACTTCATTTAGAGTTTTTAAATACATTAATATTTAAACAAAACAAAATAAAAAATTTATTAAAAAAACATAAGTTAAATTATGATAAAGAGCTAGAAATAGTTAAAAATGATAATCCAATCTATTATCGCAATAAAGTAAGTTTAAAAATAAAAAAGGGGCATTTAGGTTATTATGAAGAAAATACTCATAAATTGCTCGAAATAAAAGAATGCTTGATGGCTAAACGTTCGATAAACGAAGTAATTAAAAATTACAAACTATTACACTTAGAAAATGCGAAATTAACAATTCGTTCTAATTATAATGATGAAATATTAATTATTATTGAGGCTAATGCAAAAGAATACAACATCGAACTTGCAAAATTAAAAGAAAAAATAAAATTAGTTGGAATAATATATAATAACAAAACAATATATGGCGAGAATTTCTTTTATGAGCGAATAAATGGCAAATTATTTAAAGTATCATACAATTCTTTCTTCCAAATAAATGAAAGTATAACCTCTAAATTATTTGCCTTAATAGAAAATAACATAGATAAAGATAGTATCGTACTAGATTTATACAGTGGAGTAGGAACGTTAGGAATTGTTGCTTCTTCTAAAGCTAAAACAGTCTATAGCATTGAAATCATTAAAAATGCTGTTTTAAACGGTATCACGAATGCTAAATTAAACCAAAAAACTAATATCAAATTTATGCTTGGTGATGTAGCAAAACTGGTAGATAAAGTAAATTTAGCCTTTGATACAATTATTGTGGACCCACCCAGAAAAGGCTTAGATAAAAAAACAAGAGAATTTATCTTAAAAAAATTACCAACTAAAATCATATATGTATCATGTAATCCAAATACATTAATGAGAGACTTAAAAGAGTTAGAAAGTATTTATGAAATAAGGGATTATAAAATATTAGATATGTTTAGCTACACCTATCATGTCGAAAGTTTTTGTGTTTTGAAGAGGAAATGAAGATGAAATATAGAAAAGCAACATTTAACGATATTAATGATATTGCCAATCTAGTAACAGATTTATTAGGAACTTGTAATATTAAATCAGATAGTTCAATTTTAGAAAGCAATATTGAAGAAATTACTAAAGATATAAATCATTACTATGTATGCACGATAAATGATAAAATAGTTGGAGCGTGTGGGATAAGCGATATTTTAAAGCAAGATAGATTTAATTTAGGTTTAAAAAATATCAGAGAAATTTTATATTTAGTTGTTGATAAAAAGTACCAAGGAAAAGGAATAGGTACTCAATTACTGAAATTATGTAGTAATTATAATAAAGAAGATATTATATATGAAGCATGGGGAGATAACAAAGAATATGTAAATTCTAAATTTATTTTAGAAAAGTGTGGATACAAAATGATAAAAGATTTAGGAAAAGACTATTATAGAAAACAAAATTATTGTGATAAATGTGTAAATAAAGAGAAAGAGTGTTATGAATGTATGGCTCAAATTTGGGTTAAATTTAAAATAGAAACTACTTCTAAAATTTAATAAATGATAAATAGGTTTAAAAGTAAAAGGTGAGAAAAATGAAACAAATAATTAAAAGTATAATTCTAAGTTTATTGGCGATTTTTCCAATAACAGTTTATGCCGAATCAGGAATTGAAAAGTTTTATATTAATGCTGTTGTAGAAGAAAATGGGGATTTAACAGTTGAAGAATATTTCTATTTAAATGGTGAATTTAACGGAATGGAAAGAGAAATTCTTTACCAAAATGATGATTTATATGATTTTCATCCTGAACTAGACTATTATGGTGGAAGTAAACTTCATAATGGAAGTGGGATAGAACTATTAGAAATAAGAGCTTTACCCATCGATGAAAATTTTGATTTTAAAAATATTTCTGGTTCTAAATTTGAAGAAGTAAGTAGTGCTGACAAAGGCGACTATGGTGTTTATACCGTAGATACGTCAAGTAATGGGGAAGCTTACCAAATTTATTTACCGGATAATAAGAATAAAGCATTTTATATCAAATACCGACTAAAAAATATGGCGATTATTCATAATGATATTGCGGAAATCTACTGGAATGCGATAGGCGATTCACTAAGTGAATCAATTGGTACCTTAAGAATAACTGTAACTTTTCCAGGAAATGAAAATGAATTTAGGGTATGGGCTCATGGTCCTTTAAATGGCAAAATAAACAAAGTCTCAAATCAAGAATTAGTTGCTGAAGTAACGAATGTTTACAGTTATGAAGCCGTTGATATTAGAGCAGCCTTTGATAAATCTGTAATTCCGAGTTCTACTAAAAAAACAAATGTTGATGCCCTAGCAAAAATACTAAACTATGAAGAAGATGCGGCTAATCAAGCAAATTATGAACGAGAACAGGAAGAATATAAAAACCAACAAACTGCATATGAAGAATTAGCTTATTGTAACCGTTATCCAACTAGGTCTTGCTATAATAATGCCAAATATTATATTTCTTTAGTTACAGATGAAACTGTTTTTAAAGACTTACAAACCAAATTAGAAGAATTACATGTTCTTGTGATAGAAAAAGAAGAAAAAACTGCGAAAGAAGATGTAAAGTTAGCTTTAGAATATCGTGATTACTATTGGTATAACGAAGCAATGGAGTCAGTAAAACTATTAGAAAATAGGAAATTAAAAAGTGAATTATTAGCAAAGTTAGTGCCTGTTAAACAAGAAATTATCGAAAAAGAAGAAAAATTTAATGAAACAGCAACTATTATCAGTTGTCTTATAATTGTATGTTTAATTGGAACCGGAATATATCTATATTTTAAATGTGATAAAGAATATAATGTTCAATTTGACCACAAATATATGCGTGATTTTCCTAATGATTTTTCTCCAGCAACAGTAGAATATTTGATGAAAAAGAAAATAACGGAAGAATCCATTTCGGCTGAAATTTTATATTTAATTTATATGAAAAAAATAAAAGCCACCAAAGACGAAGAAAAAAAGGATATACTTTTAGAAAAAAATGGTTTAAAACTAGACCATGAAAATGATTTAGAAAAAGCTTTAATAAATTTAATTTTTAGAAGTAAATCCAAAATTTGGTTAAAAGATTTAAAGAAAACAGCCCAAACATCAACAAGTTTTTATAAGGATTATCAAAAAGTAAATAAAATCATGTTGAATATTGCCTTAAATGAACACTTATATGAAGAAGATAAAAGCAAATTAGAAAGTAAATCTGAGAAAAAAACATCTTGGAAAGGGATTGTTTCTGTCATAATTCTTCTTGCCACAGCCAGTATAGGGTTTCTTGCCTTTATTCTTGCTCTTATAATAATTCTATGCTGGAACAAGAATACGATATCTTATAAGTTAAAAGAAAAAAACAGTTTATCTTATCGTATCAAAAAATATAGTCGTCTTATTGCAACATTGGCAATGATTTATGCGGTAGTAGGCATAATCCATTTATTTGCTACCAAGCATTTTGTTTATGATGCAGGTTTATTTTATTTATATGTTTTAATAGTAGCTATCATACTCATAATATATAGTGTCATTGCTAGAAAAAGAACTGAAAAGGGAGCATTAGAATATAAAAAGTGGCGAGCTTTTAAACAGTTTCTAAAAGATTTTGGCTCTATGGATGAAAAGACCTTACCAGAAATAATTTTATGGGAAAAATATTTAGTTTATGCAGTAGTTTTAGGATGTGCTAATAAGCTTTCTAAAACCATGAAGATAAAACTAGAAGATATGAATGTCGATTATACCTTTAGCTTTGATGCAATAACTCTCACTAATTTAAACATTATATCCCATGCAGTTTCCACATCTATCCATAGTGCTAGAACCTATAATAGTTCTTCTGGCAGTTCTAATTGGTCTAGTGGCTCTGGTGGGGGAGGAGGATTCTCATCAGGTGGTGGCTTCGGCGGAGGTGGAGGCGGCGGAGGCCGTTTCTAGTATGATTTATATAAGTACATACACTTCACCTATTGGCGATATCTTACTTGCTAGCAACAATAATAAATTAATTGGTCTATGGTTTAAAAATCAAAAATATTATATGAATTCGATAAAAGAAGAAACAGAAGAAAAAAATGATGAGGAAACATTAATGAAAGCCAAAAAATGGTTAGACAGATATTTTAAGGGAGAAAAACCAAACATAAAAGAACTTTCTCTAAATCCGGATGGAACTGAGTTTAGAAAAAAAGTTTGGCAAATTCTTTGTGAAATACCTTACGGAAGCACTATAACTTACAAAGAAATAGCATTAAAATTAGCGAAAGAAAAAGGACTTAAAAGTTTGTCTGCTCAAGCAGTTGGCGGTGCTGTAGGTCATAACCCGATATCCATTATAATTCCCTGTCACAGAGTAGTTGGGTCAAATGGCAAATTAACAGGATATGCGGGAGGACTAGATAAAAAAGAATATTTATTAGAACTTGAAAAAATAGAAAGGAAAATATAAATGAATAAACCAATAAGAAAAGCGGTAAGAACATATCTAATAGAAGAAAATAATATTGTTGCAATAAAATACAAAAAACAAGAGGCAAAAGATTTTTATGATATTCCAGGTGGAAAAATAGAAGAAAATGAGCTTTCTTTTGAAACATCTATTCGTGAATTTAAAGAAGAAACAGGAATGGATATTATAAGTCAAACTTATAAAGGAAGAGTAATTGTTGAATGTCCAAATAGAATTTTTGATTTTGATATTTATATAGTTGAAAAGTATAAAGGCGAACCAAAAGAATTTAAAGAAAATAGTTCTGAATGGATAAATATAGAAGAGTTATTAGCAAAGCCCAAAATATTTTCAAGCGTTGCAGTTATACAATTTTTAAATCAAGACAATAATATTAATTTGAAAATGGATATGGATAATAATGATAAAATTATAAAAATAGAAAAAATTAATTTTGATTAAAAAAAACATTATGATGTAGTTCTGGCATGACATTTGCTGTTACTGGTCCATCAAAAAAACAAAACTAAATTAAAATGATAAGAGGAAACATTAAATTTGGATGAGGAAGAAAAAATATCAGAATAGAGGGAACATATTTTAGAATAAGAGCTGATTCATGGTGGGATTTAGAACTTCCAACTCAAGATGAAATGAAAAATATTTAGTGGAAGAAAATATAATAATTAGCATTAAATACAAGTTGAAAAAAGTTTATAAAAGTTAGTATTTACAGCCTAAATGAGAGATTAAGATAATGATCTCTTGTTTTTATGTGGATAAATAGGCAAAAGTTGTT
>CALWAA010000041.1 GCA_944372725.1 uncultured Bacilli bacterium
TTGCTTTCGTATTTACATGATGACCATATTTTGATAGATGATGTTGTAGAAGCTACAAAGTATCCTTTAATTGATAAAAAAATTCCGGCTTTATGCTTAGACCGTGCTGATGGTATTCTTGCTACTTGTCTCTTTTTTGCTAAAACGCATTCTTTTGAAGAGATTCGCTCTTTATATTATATGCTTGCTTATTTTGAAAATTTAAATGGAATGGTTTATGATATTCATAATGAAAGGTTAAAAGATTTTAAAGGCGAAATGGTATTAATGGAAGATTATGCGGCCGATTATGAAGATTTTTTTCGTGCTATTAATATGTACAGCAAAATTCTTTTAACAAAAGAAGACCGTTATATGATGGAAGTATTAGGTCTTGCTTTAAGATATTATGAGGATATAGGTATTATTAATGAGAATGACTTGTTCTTTTTAAGTGAACAAGAAATTATTTTTAGAATATTAAATTCTAAATATGGTGATGTATTAAAAGATATTTTATCTTTAGAACGTGTTTTTTATGCTAAAGATTTAAATCAAGGTTTAGTTCTTGTTTCCAAGCCGAAGATAAGACAAGCCAATCCTTTGGTTTTCGGTCAAATGGAAGTGTGCGAAATTGATGGAATATCTGGAGATTTTTACCGGGAATTAAATGATATTTATGAAGATATTTTATTAACAGATAAGCCAATTACCGGAAATTTAAGTTCAAATACAGTAAGAGTATTATCTCGGTATAAACGATAAAATGCAGATACTAATCTGTTTTTTTCTTTTTTGGGTGTACTTTTAAACTAATGTATGCTATTATATTTAGTAGGGTGATAGGATGTATAATTATATTTATGGAAAAATTGTAGCACAAGAAAGTAATTATATTGTGGTGGAAAATAACAATATCGGTTACACTGTTTATGTTGCTAATCCATTTAGTTTTGAGCTTGAAAGTGAAGCTAAAGTTTATTTATATAATCAAATAAGAGAAGATGAATATTCTTTATATGGCTTTAAATTAGAAGAAGAAAGGAACTTATTTTTAAAGTTAATTAATGTTAAAGGATTAGGACCAAAAATGGCGATGCCTATGCTTGCTACTGGTAGTATTGCCGGAATTATTGATGCGATTGATAGAGAAAATATTTTATATCTTACCAAATTTCCAAAGATTGGGGAAAAACTTGCTAGACAAATTATTTTGGATTTAAAAGGGAAACTTGCTAGTAAGAATGATATTAATTTAAGTGGTGATTTTGATGAACTTGTAAGTGTTCTTGAAAGTTTAGGATATAAAAACGCTGAGATTAAGAAAGTTTTACCTAAGGTAAATGCTTCTTTAGAAATTGAAGAGCAAATTAAGGAAGCTTTAAAGTTGATGTTAAAATGATTTTAGGAATAGATATTGATGATACGATTACAAATACGTCTAAAGTTGTAAATAAGTATTTAAGACAAGAATATCCAGAATATGATAATCGTAAATTATTATCTAAAAAAGAATATCAAAAATTTTTAAAGAAGCATATTAGACAAATGCGTGATGAATATGAATTAAAAGATGGCGTAAAGACCGCTTGGGAATATTTTAAAGAAAATCATTTTAAAATTATTATTATAACTGCTAGAAATAATAAATATGACCGAAATAATATAAAAAATACCAAAGCATTTTTAAAGAAAAATGGGCTCTTTTATGATAAAATATATTTTAGACAGATAAAAAAGGGGAGAAAAGCTTATAAAGAACATGTTGATTTATTTATTGATGATAAAGAACGTGTTTTAGATAATGTTGCTTTGTATCAAATTCCTGGTGTATGCATGGGGATAAGTAGCAAATACCAAAGCTTTTCTAATTGGTATCAATTACTTGATTATATAAAGGAGGTAAACTATGGAAGACGAGAAAATATTAGATGTGAATGAACAAGATAGTGATGTTTTTGAAGCCACTTTAAGACCTCAAACTTTAAGTGAATATGTAGGACAAGATGACATTAAATCTAATTTAAAAGTATTTATTGAAGCAGCGAAGATGAGAGGAGAAGCCCTAGACCACGTTTTACTTTATGGTCCTCCTGGACTTGGTAAGACGACTCTTGCTCATATTATTGCCAATGAGTTAGGCAGTAATATTAAAACAGCAAGTGGTCCATCTTTAGAGAAAAGTGGGGATTTAGCAGCGGTTTTATCAACGATTGAACCGGGTGATGTTTTATTTATTGATGAAATACATAGAATGCCTAAGTTTGTCGAAGAAATACTTTATCCTGCGATGGAAGATTTTGAACTGGATATTATTATTGGTGCTGATGGGAAAAGCAGAAGCATTAAAATTGATTTGCCACCCTTTACGTTAGTTGGAGCAACCACTAGAGCTGGTGATTTATCTAGTCCTCTTCGTGACCGTTTTGGGATTGTTTCGAAACTGAATTATTACAAAGATAGTGAACTTCAACAAATAGTGAAGCGAACAGGAAGAGTTTTAGATATGGAAATAGATGATGATGCTGCCCTAGAAATAGCCAAAAGATGTCGAAAAACACCTAGAGTTGCCAATCGTTTATTTAAAAGAGTTCGTGATTTTGCTTTAGTCGAAGGTAGTGGTAAAATCGATTATGATATTACGGTTGACAGCTTAAAACGTCTCCAAGTGGATGAGTATGGCTTAGACCAAATCGATATTGAATATTTAACTGCATTAATTAATAAATTTAATGGAGGACCTGTTGGAGTTGAAACGATTGCAACAGCTATAGGCGAAGAAGTTACAACGATTGAAGATGTGGTAGAACCTTTCTTACTTCAAGAAGGATTTATTAAAAGAACCCAAAGAGGTAGAATGGCTACAGATAAAGCTTATGAGCATTTAAAAATAGTTAGACAAGGAACGCTTTTTTGAGGTGATTAAAATGATTTTATATATTGTAAAAATACAGGTGTTTCGTTTTTAAATAAAAATAGAATAATTTAGAAACGAAAGGAGAAAATTTATGAAAATAATAGATGGTAAATTAATATCAAAAGAAATTAGAAAAAATATCAAAAAAGATATCGATGCGTTAAAAGTAAAAAATATTATTCCTGGTTTAGGAATTATATTGGTAGGAAATGACCCTGCTAGTGAAATTTATGTTCGCAACAAAATAAAAGCTTGTGATGAACTGGGAATTAATACTTTATTATATCGTTTTAAGGAAGATAATAATGAAAGGGAAGTTATTGAATTAATAAAAGATTTAAATTGTGATGACCAAATACATGGTATATTAGTGCAAAGTCCTTTACCTAGCTCTTTTGATGAAGATAAAATTATTTCTTATGTAGAAAAAGAAAAAGATGTGGATGGTTTTGGTACTTTTAATTTAGGAGCTTTGCTTAGCAATCAAGAAAAAATTGTGGCTGCAACCCCACTTGGAATTCTTAAAATGTTAGAGTATGAAAATATTGATATTGAGGGGAAACATGTTGTTGTTGTGGGTGCTAGCCTAATCGTAGGTAGACCAATGGCTACGCTACTTTTAAATCGAGGAGCTACAGTTACGATTGCTCATTCAAAAACCAAAAACTTAAAAGAAATAACAACACAAGCAGATATTTTAATTGTAGCAATAGGACAAGCCAAGTTTATAACGGATGAATATGTAAAAGATGGGGCAGTAGTAATTGATGTTGGTACGAACCGAATAGATGGAAAATTATATGGTGATGTTGATTTTGATAAAGTATCTAAAAAAGTAAGTTATATTACACCGGTACCGGGCGGGGTTGGACCAATGACCATTACGATGTTAATTTCTAATGTAGTAGAACAAGCGAAAGGAAAAGTGAGATAAATGGATTCAAAAATTAAAGAAGCATTAGATGCTGAAATGAAAAGACAACAAGATAATGTCGAACTTATTGCATCTGAAAATTATGTTTCGAAAGCTGTTTTAGAATTGCAAGGAAGTATTTTTACGAATAAGTATGCTGAGGGATATCCTAGCAAAAGATATTATGGGGGTTGTGAAAATGTTGATACTGTTGAGAATTTAGCAATAAACTATGTTACAAAGTTATTTCATGCTAACTATGCTAATGTACAACCTCACAGTGGCTCTAGTGCTAATATGGCAGTATATAGATCATTATTACAATCTGGCGATAAAGTAATGGGACTTAATTTATCTCATGGAGGCCATTTGACTCATGGCAATCCTGTTAACTTTAGTGGATTAGATTATAAGTTTGTCGCTTATAATTTAAAACCTGAAACAGAAATGCTTGATTATGAAGAAATAAGAAGAATTGCCCTTTTAGAGCGACCACAAATGATTGTTGCCGGAGCATCAGCTTATTCCCGTTTGATTGATTTTAAAAAGTTTAGTGAAATTGCTCATGAAGTAGGTGCTTATCTATTCGTAGATATGGCTCATATTGCCGGTTTAGTTGCTGCTGGACTTCATCAAAATCCAGTAGATTATGCGGATGTAGTATCTTCTACAACTCATAAAACTCTTAGAGGACCAAGAGGAGGAATTATTCTTACCAATAATGAAGAAATAATTAAGAAGATTAATAAAACAATCTTTCCTGGTATTCAAGGTGGACCTTTGATGCATGTTATTGCAGCCAAAGCCGAGTGTTTTTATGAAGCCCTACAACCAGAGTTTAAAGTCTATCAAGAGCAAGTGGTCAAAAACGCTAAGGTATTAGCCAAAACTTTAGAAGATGATGGCCTAAAGATTATTAGTGGTGGAACCGATAACCATTTAATGTTAGTCGATGTAAAAAGTACCCTCGGTATTACGGGTCGGGAAGCTGAAGAAATACTCGATAAAATAAATATTACCGTAAATAAAAACACGATTCCTAATGAAACAGAATCACCTATGAAAACGAGTGGTATTCGTCTTGGAACACCGGCGATGACCACGAGAGGCTTAAAAGAAAAAGAATTTGAGAATATTGGCCATATTATTGTGAAAGCTTTAAAAAATAAAGATGATGAAAACATGCTTTTAAAACTTAAAAATGAAGTTTTAGAGTTAACAGGAAAGTTTCCAATTTATAAGTAGGTGATGATATGAGTAAAGGCAAGTTAATTGTGATTGAAGGAACGGATTGCTCAGGAAAACAAACACAAACAGATATTTTAGTCGAAAATTTAAAAAAACTTGGAGTTAAAGCCATTAGTTTTAGTTTTCCTAATTATGCTTCACCAACCGGGAAAATTATCGGTGAGGCGTATCTTGGAAAACATAGCGAATCTTATTTTACAGAGGGAATTGAAAATGTTGACCCTAGAATATCAAGCCTTTACTATGCTGCTGACCGTGCTTATAATATAGATATCATAAAAAAACACTTAGAAGCTGGATATATTGTCGTATTAAATCGCTATGTGGAATCCAATATGGCTTTTCAAGGTGGAAAGATTAAAGACATCAAATCTAGGAATATGATGTATGAATGGTTAGACAATTTAGAATTTGTTTTACTTGATTTACCTAGACCAGATTTAGTGCTATTTTTATATCTCCCTTATGAATATGTTTGTACATTAAAGAGTATTCGTGGTAAAATAGCTAATATTAATCTTCTTCGTATGGCAGAAACGGCTTATTTAGAGCTTTCTACTATTTATGATTACGAAAAGATTAATTGTCTAAAAGAAAATCATCTTCGCAGTATTGAAGATATTTCAGAAGAAATTTTAGAAAAGGTAAAAAAATATTTAGAAATGGATTGATTTTTATGAAACTAAGTGATTTTGATTATGAGTTACCAGAAGAATTAATAGCGCAAACTCCTATTTCTAAGCGAGATACATCAAGACTAATGATTTTAGATAAAAAGACGGGAGAAATTACTCATAAGCATTTTCATGATATTATTCATGAATTAAATAAAGGCGATGTATTAGTCTTAAATGATACCAAAGTAATACCAGCAAGACTAATTGGTACAAAAGAAGAAACTGGCGCAGTGATTGAACTTTTACTCCTAAAAGATTTAGGTGAAAATATTTGGGAATGTTTATCGAGACCAGCGAAAAGACTTAAAGAAGGAACGATTGTAACTTTCTCCCCTAAATTAAAAGCAAAAGTAGTAGAAAAAAAGGAGGAAGGAATTGTTCGGGTAAAATTAATTTATAATGGTATTTTAATGGAAATATTAGACGAACTTGGTGAAATGCCTCTTCCGCCTTATATTCATGAAAAATTACAAGATAAAGACCGCTACCAAACAGTTTATGCCAAAAATATTGGTAGTGCAGCAGCCCCAACTGCGGGACTTCATTTTACGAAAGAGCTACTTGATGAATTAAAAAATAAGGGTGTAGAAATATTATTTATTACTTTACATGTTGGTTTAGGAACATTTAGACCAGTAGAAGTCGAAAATGTACTTGAACATCACATGCATAGTGAGTTTTATCAGATGAGTAAGGATGTAGCAGATAAACTTAATTTAGCCAAAAAAGAGGGTAGAAAAATATATGCTGTAGGAACTACTAGTGTAAGAACACTTGAGACTATCATGCATAAATATCATGAATTTAAAGAATGTTCTGGTAATACAGATATTTTTATCTATCCAGGCTTTGAATTTCAAGCAATAGATGGTTTAATTACGAATTTTCATTTACCAAAATCAACACTACTTATGTTAGTTAGTGCGCTTTCCTCTCGAGAAATTATTTTACATGCCTATAAAATTGCAGTAAATGAAAAATATCGTTTCTTTTCCTTTGGTGATGCAATGTTTATTAAATAGTCAGAGAAATTTATCTCTGATTTTTTATTGTATCTTAATACTGTAAAATAACATAAAATGTTCTTTTAATTTAAATAAAAAAACTATTGTTTAAATAGTTAATTTTAGGTATACTTATATAGTAGGAGAGATAGATATGAAATTTTATGAAAAGTTAATTATTTTGATTATTTTGTTTTTAGGAGT
Source organism: uncultured Bacilli bacterium (assembly GCA_944372725.1). GTDB lineage: Bacteria > Bacillota_I > Bacilli_A > RF39 > UBA660 > Caccenecus. The sequence goes on from CALWAA010000041.1 coordinate 6,943, forward strand.
TACGATTGGTACTGCTGCTATCATTGGAGTTTATACTAAAACTGTAAAGGAAAATGATAAGCAAAGTAATAACAATAATAGCCTTATTTTAGAAAATATTAATTTTATTTCCTAAAAATTGGCTTTTGACAATTTTTTTGGAGTAGAGTTATTTAATCACTTCTTTTGTTGTATTCCCATAAGCTCTAATGAGTCCACCAGCACCAAGTTTGATACCACCAAAGTATCGTACTACTGCTATTAGGGTATGATTTAAATTATTTTTTTCAATGATATTTAAAATGGGCATACCACTAGTTCCAGATGGTTCTTTATCATCTGATTTTTTTATTTCATTATCTATTTTATAAGCATAAGGAATATGTCTTGCTTTTTTATGTTCTTTCTTTAGATTTTCTAATATTTCTTTTACTTCATTCTTATTTGCTACTTCAAAGTAATAACCAATGAATTTAGATTTTTTAATTTCTAATGTACATGTATTTAATAATTTCATAACAACACCTGATTTTATTATACTAAAAAATGTAGTATAATAAAAGAGTGGTGAAGAAAAATGCTAAAAGAAAAACTGAAACTCATTCCTCACTTACCTGGTTCTTATCAGATGAGAAATAGTGATGGAGTTATTATATATGTAGGTAAAGCTAAAGATTTACATAAAAGAGTAAATTCCTATTTTAATCGTCCTCAAACTGGTAAAACAGCAAAAATGGTTAGTGAAATAGCAGATTTCTCTTATATTGTTGCTAGTAGTGAATTAGAAGCATTTTTACTTGAATTTAACTTAATTAAACAATATGACCCTAAATATAATATTTTACTGAAAGATGATAAAAGCTATCCATATATAGAATATATTAGTAAACCATATCCTAAACTTCAAGTATCTCGTTATTTAAATATTCGTAAAAAAGATAAAAAGATGCTTTTTGGCCCATATCCTAATGCTTATGCTGCGAGAAAAATTGTCGCTTTAATTAACAGGCTTTATCCCTTAAAAAAATGTGATGTGATGCCTAAAAAAGTATGTTTATATTATCATATTGGTGAATGTTTGGGATATTGTGAAAAAAAGGTTGACCAAGAAAAACTAGCGAACATGGAAACAGAAATTTTAAGTTTTTTAAGAGGAAATGCCGATGTTTTAAAAGAAAAACTTCTTGAAAAAATTAATATGTATAGTGAACAACTAAATTTTGAGATGGCTTTAGAACTTAAAAAAGAGCTTAATTATATTAGTATTGTGTTAGATAAACAAAAAATGGAATTACATGATTATGTAAATCGTGATGTGGTTGGCTATTACTTTAATAAAGGGTATTTGAGTGTACAAATACTATTTCTTCGAAATGGGAGAATGGTTGGAGGACACTCTGATATCTTCCCGGTTGTTAGTGATTTAGAGGATGAATTAGATACTTATCT
>CALWAA010000042.1 GCA_944372725.1 uncultured Bacilli bacterium
TGTATATGAGTATTTTTTATTTCGGATATCCAAATTTAAATTTATATATAATTCGGATTTCAATATTTTAATGAACATAAGCTTATTTTTTCTTTTCAAAATATCAAATATATCTTATAATAGAACTATGCAGGAATGGCGGAATTGGTAGACGCGCTACTTTGAGGGGGTAGTGAATTTTCATTCGTGAGAGTTCAAATCTCTTTTCCTGCACCAATAAGCTATTTCCCTCGAAATTTCGAGGTTTTTTAATTTATTTTTTGCCGATTACGTAACATTTACGTAACATTTTCTCCTTTCAATTTAATATATTTCTTGATTTATCTCGATTTGCTTCTTCATATGGATGAGCATACGTTCTTTTAATAACATCAATTGTATCACCTAGGCGTTGTGCTATAATTCCATATAATTCTTTAAGAGGGATGTTCTTTTCCTGCACCAAATAGTGATTTAAAGCAACTCTTTAAAGTTGTTTTTTCTTTTCTTAAAATATATGTTAAAATAATATTAAGGTGGTTATAATGAATAAGAAATATGATTATTTAATTGTTGGCTCTGGTTTATATGGCTCAGTACTTGCATATGAACTAACCAAGAAAAATAAAAGTGTGTTAGTTTTAGAAAAAAGAAATCATATTGGTGGAAATATATATACCGAAAATATAAATGGGATTAATGTACATAAATATGGCGCTCATATCTTCCATACTTCTAATGAAGATATATGGAAATATGTCAATCAGTTTGCTAAATTCAACAATTTTATTAATTCTCCCATTGCTAATTATAATGGTGAACTTTATAATTTACCATTTAATATGAATACTTTTACGCGCCTTTGGCATGATGTGATAACACCAAGTGATGCGATAAAACGAATTGAAGAAGAAAAGAAAGAGCTAAAAGATAAAACGCCAACTAATTTAGAAGAACAAGCGATTAGTTTAGTAGGAAAAACCATTTATAAAAAACTAGTAAAAGGATATACAGAGAAACAATGGGGCAAAAAGTGTATTGAACTGCCAGCTTTTATTATTAAAAGATTACCAGTTAGATTTACTTTTAACAATAATTATTTTAATGATATTTATCAAGGAATACCCATTGGTGGATATACAAGGATTATTGAAAAAATGCTAGAGAAAAGTGAAGTAAAATTAAATACAGATTATTTAGAGAAAAAAGAATATTATAATTCTTTAGCAAATAAAGTGATTTATACGGGTGGAATTGATGAATATTTTGGATTCAAGTTAGGAAAATTAGAATACCGTAGTCTGGAATTTAAAATGGAAATATTATAAGAAGTAGATAATTATCAAGGGAATGCTGTCATTAATTACACAGATAGCAAAACTCCATATACAAGAATTATTGAACATAAACATTTTGAGGCGAATGATTGTAAAGGTACCATTATAACCAAAGAATATCCTCAAGCTTATACTAACAATTCTATTGCTTATTATCCTATCAATGATGATAAAAATAATTCATTATACGAAAAATATCATGCTCTAGCCGAAAAAGAAGAAAATGTCTATTTTGGTGGACGTCTAGGATTATACAAATATTATGATATGGATAAAATTATGGAACAAGCTTTAAGCCTAGCAAAGAAATTAGAGGAAGAATAACCTCTTTTTTAAAAATGTAAACTTTAGTTGCGACATTTCCAAGTCTACTTGGTAGAGTGCAACCGCTAAATTTGCTAAGATGAAACCCGAGGTGAGAAAAATGAATATAGGTGAAAAAATCTATAATTTAAGAAAAAAGAAAAATTTAAGTCAAGAAGACTTAGCAAGTATTCTGAATGTTTCAAGACAAACCATTTCCAAATGGGAAACAGGAGAATCCAATCCTGATATTGATAAAATCGTTCCTTTATGTAACTTTTTTGAAATATCAACAGATGAATTTTTAAAAGGAAGAGATATTGTCTACGAAAAAAAATTAGACAAAGAAAAAAAGAAAAATAAAGCTTTAACATTCTCATTATGTTTAATTATCTTCGGAGTGATGATTATTCTTGTGATGCTCTTAGAAGATTTAGATGTGAGTGAAAGTATTATTGGTTCAATTATTATGTTTGGCCTAATTTTAATAGGAGTATTATTAATTTATTATTTTATGTCAAAAGAAAGTGAAAAGAAAGAAGATAAACAAGGAAAAGTAATGAATAAAATTATCTTTTTAGGAACTATTATCATTTATTTTTTAGTAAGTTTTATTTGGAATTCTTGGGCCTATTCTTGGATTATATTTATAATTGGCGTTTTAGTAATGCAAATTGCCAAATTAGTTAGAATGTTAGGAAGTGATAAACATGAAAAATAAAAAAATAATCATAAGTATCATCACATTAATTATCTTAATTATTGTTTTAATTGGGGTAATTGTATTTGGAATAGCAAAAGGTGGGAACTTTTCATTTTTAGAAAAAACAAGTACCATATATGATGAAGAATTTAGTGATATTGCAAGTATTTTGGTAAATGTTAAAAGTTATGATGTTAAAATAAAAGAAACAAATGAAGAAAAGCTAAAAGTAGAAATTACCGGAAGTAGTAAAAATAAAGATAAGATAAAAGTAGAACAAACGGAAAATAAGCTAGAAATAGGGCAGAAAAAATCTATTGTTTGTATTGGTTTATGTTTATATGATGAGACCATTACTATCTATATACCTACAGATTATGACATAAAGTACAATCATTCATCTTCTTCTGGTTCCCTAGAAGTAGAAAGTACAATAGCAATGGGAAATATTAAAACGACAAGTGGTGATATTACGTTAAAAGGATTGGATAATGGGGAAGTAAATTCAACAAGTGGTAATATAAATATAGATAATGCCAAAGAACTAAATGTAAATTCTACCAGTGGTGATATTAAAGTTGGTAAAGTAAATAATATCACTTTAAGTGCTACCAGTGGGAATGTTGAAATTACTGAAATCACCAATAAAATAAATGGAAGTACAACCAGCGGTGATATCGAGATTAATAAATTAGCAATCAAAGAAAATTCAAGTTTAGAAGCAAGAAGTGGTAACATTGATATAGGTTTAAAAAATAAAGTATTTATTGATGCCAAAACAAATAGTGGCAATATAGATATTGCTAATTCCAATACAAATCCTATTTTAACAATCACGACGACGAGTGGTGATATCACAGCTAAATAACAAAATTGTAATATACCAAGAACTTAGAATAATTGAAGAATATAAAAATATATGATAAAATGATTTTGTGATTGGGGTAGTAGTATGTTTAGCAGGAAAAAATTAAAAAAGTTAGGGAAAGAAGCTTTTTATCGAAACTGGAAATCTTGTATTATTATTTGTTTTATTTTTACGGTACTAGTTGGTGGTACAGTAATTACATTACATAAAGAGTTAAATAGTAGTAATAAAAACGAAGTTGTAGATGTAAATTCTTCCCAAGCAGATACTAATTCTGATATTGTAAATGAATTTGTAAATGGTCTAAATAATGATGAAAATGAAGTCCCTGGATTTTTACAAAATACGACGAAAGGTGTAATTGGCCCCATTGCCAATAATGTCTCTAAATCAGGCAGTTTCTTATTTGGTATTTTAAACGCTATCAATCAAGCTTTATTTAAAGACCGTATTTGGGCTAGTGTAATCATTATTATTGGTGCAATTGTATCTTTGTTTTACTGGATATTTGTAAGTAAAGTAATAGAAGTAGGAAATGCTCGATTTTTCTTAGAAAACAGAAAATATACTAAAACAAAAGCAAATAAACTCTTATTACCATACCGCCTTGGTAAAACAAGACATACAGCCTATACAATGTTTTTAAAGAATTTATACACAATTTTATGGAGTTTTACAATTATAGGTGGATTTATAAAATATTATTCTTATTGTTTAGTCCCATATATTTTAGCAGAAAATCCTAATATGAAAACAAAAGATGTAATAAAACTTTCGAGAGATATGATGAATGGTTATAAATGGGAAATGTTTAAATTAGATTTATCATTTATTGGCTATTATATATTAGGAATTATCACATTTAATATATCTAATTTAGTATTTACAACTCCATATATAAATGCAACAAAAGCAGAAAGTTATATGTTTATAAGAGATATTTCTAAAACGAAAGGAATTAAAAATGTAGAACTATTAAAGGATATAAACTTAGAAGGTGAAATTGTTTTTGAAGAATATCCTATCTATGAATATATGCTTAAATCTTCTAAACAAGAGCATTGGTCAAAATTTAATTATAATCGCAAATATTCAATAACTGATATTATTTTAATCTTCTTTATTGTTGCAATATTTGGTTATATATTTGAAGTATTATTACATTTATTTCAATATGGTGAATTAGTAAAAAGAGGAACACTTCAAGGACCATGGCTACCAATATGGGGAGCTGGAGGCGTAGCTATGCTTGTTTTATTAAAACCAGTAAGAAAAAATCCTTTTGTTTATTTTGTTTTAGCGATGCTTGTAAGTGGTATCATTGAATATAGTACGAGTGTGTATTTAGAACTAGTACATCACATGTCATGGTGGGATTATCAAGGATATTTCTTAAATATAAATGGCAGAGTATGCTTAGAAGGATTATTACTCTTTGCAACTGGTGGAATATTAATAACTTATATTGTTGCTCCACTTATTGGAAAATTTCTAGATAAAGTAGAAAAGAAAATCAAGATTATAGCATGTATTATCTTAGTCAGTTTAATAGCTTTTGACTTCTATTATTCTAGTAAATATCCCAATACAGGTGAGGGCGTAACAAACGAAATAACGGAATCAAAATTAGAAGAATATATAAATAGCAAGAGAAATTAACCTCTTGCTTTTGTCGTTTTTTGTCGAACGGTTTTTCTTGATTTTTCTAATATAGTGGTTCATAATAAATAATCGTTATTTACTGGTGGTAGCGCCTGCTTTCCATTTTATTAGTAGTTTAAACTACTGAATATTCAGGGGGTTTTTACGAAAGTGCGGAGGAGTGCATTTGAGTGATACGAAATTATTGCTTATTATAATAATTTTACTCATTTCTATTATTAGAGAAGAGCAAAATAAAAGACGCTAGCCAAAAGGCATAGCGCAAACCAGTAAGGTAGGCGTTATCCACTAAGTGAATAACACTTACATACATATTATATGATATTTTTAATATTTTATCAAGAAGTTAAATAGCGGAGTACAGCTATTTATTTTTTGCTTAAAATACTTTTAGGATAAGGTTTTCTCTCATCCGTCAAACCCAAAAGATAATCAACGCTAGTATTATAAAATAAAGCTAATTTAATCAAAGCCTCAACTGGAATTTGTCTTCTTCCAATTTCATAGCAACTATAGGCTACTTGAGTAACATTCAAAACTTTAGCAACATCTTTTTGCAACAAATCTCTATCTTCTCTAAGGCCTTTTAATCTTTCATATCTTAAATCTTCATTCATATTTTGACCTCCATATTTTACATTTTAATTTAAAACAAATTGTTATATTGACATATATAGCAAAATGCTATATAATAAAATAGATATAACAATATGCTATAGAAAATATAGCAATATAAATTAAAATAATAAATGAAGTTGCACTTCATAAAAGGAGCAAAAATATGAAATTCGAAATATTAAAGAAAAGTCATTTAAAAAGAAATATCATAATAGGAGTAGGAGTAATATTAATTATTAGTGCTATAATACTAAATTTTACTAGAGCTAAATATAGAACTAGCCAGTCAATTCCGTTAGTTAACGGGACTATTAACTATACTCCGTATGATTTTAAAATGGTTGCTATGTATCAAGAAAATAATAATGGAGAATATGTAGAAATAGAAACAATGCCAAGTAGTGGATACGTTATAAATGAGAGTAAAAGCTATTGCACGATTGATAATGCCAATAAAGATGAAGATGTTTTTCTTTATACAAACAACGCAGGTGAACATGTCATATCCAATTTAAAGAAAAATAGCAAATGTTATTTATATTTTGATGAAGTTGGACCTTTAAGTGCTGAACAAGCTATTTTAACTTATGCTAAAAGAGGAAGTGGAACACCAAACTTTACCAATACTAGCTGTTCAAATGGAAGTAACAATGGAGGCAACTGTGAAGAAGCAACAATAGGCTTATACGAAGGAACCGAAAATGACGAAACGATTTATTATTTTCGAGGAGATGTTGATGATAACTGGGTATCTTTTGCTGGATTCTATTGGCGCATCATCAGAACTAATAGTGATGACTCCATCAGAATGATTTATAATGGAACAAATACGGCAACAACAGGAAGTGGAACGCAAATCAGTTTAAATGGAAGCACCACTACTTATGCTTTTAATAGCAGTTATAATGCCAGTTACTATGTGGGATTAAAGTATAGTAACAGTCAGCATGGAACCACAACTAATAGCAGTATCATGACAACCCTAAATACATGGTTTAGTAATAACTTAACAAGCTATGCAAGTTATTTAACAAGTGGCACCGGATTTTGTAATGACCGAGAAATGGCAAATGATTCTTCGTGGAGTGCCACCCCAAGCAGTGATATTTTCTATGCAGGTTATGAAAGACTAGTAAGCAATAAGATACCAACGTTAGATTGTAGTAATAATAATGATAAATTCACAACAAGCGGAACCGGAACCGGCAATGGCACATTAAGTAATCCAATCGGATTAATCACAGCAGATGAAGTAGCCATGGCTGGAGCAGTATATAGAACTACCAACTATGGATATTACCTATATACAAATAGCATTTATTGGACCATGTCTCCGAGTTACTTTAACAGCTATAACAGTCGCGCTAACGTGTTCCGCGTGTATTCATCTGGCTCCCTCAACAACGACAACAGCTTGTATAACATGGGAGGCATCCGTCCAGTCATTAATTTAAAAGCAGATGTAATTTTAACAGGTTCAGGTACTACATCTGACCCATATGAGGTAGTAGGAACGTAAATTAAATGTCAATAGTAGTTATCAATTTAATAAGATAACTACTTTTTATATTTTAATTTTGATACAATAAAAATAGGGTGTTAGATATGAAAAATAAAAAAGGATTTACATTAATAGAACTTTTATGTGTAATTGCTATACTTGCCATTGTAACAACGATTGCTAGTGCCAGTATTGTAAATTTATCTAATTCATCAAAAGAAAATTTATATTGTGCCAAATTAGAAATGATTGAAAGTGCAGCTAAGACTTATGCTGTAGGATATGAATATGAATTAAATAATAGCAATACCTTTTATGATGGCTATAAAAGTTTAGTTATTACAATAAATGATTTAGTTAAAAGCGGTGCTTTATCTCCAGATAAAGATGATAATGTATTAAGTCCCATTAATAATGAAACAATGAATAATATGAGTATAATCCTGTATTTAAAGAACAATCAAGTATACGTTCATATCAATGATGCTAATAATGTTTGTTAAAATTGAATTTTTATGTTAAAATAAGAGCCTAAAAAGGAGGTTTTTATATGAAAAAATGTGTATGTTTAATTGGTAAACCAAATGTAGGTAAGTCAACTATTTTTAATAAATTAATCAAAGAAAAAAAGTCAATTATTATGGATGAACCAGGTATAACAAGAGATAGAATTTATGGAGTAGTAAACTTTAATGACAAAAAGTTTTCTTTAATTGATACAGGTGGGCTTACAGATGGCAAAGAAGACTTTAACAAGGAAATTAGAATTCAAGCTGAACTTGCAATTGATGAAGCCGATACAATTCTTTTTGTTGTCGATGGCAAATTTGGTTTAGATGCAACTGACTTTTATATTAAAGACTTACTTAGAAGAACCAATAAAGAAGTAATTGTTTTAGTAAATAAAATGGATAATAAAGAACGTTTAGAAAATTTATATGAATTTTATGAATTAGGTTTTGACAAAGTAATAGCAGTAAGTGGTGAACATAATATTGGTTTTAAAGAAGTATTAGAGGAAATTACCAAAGATATTCCTAACCATGAGGCAAGTGATAATCATATTCCTAGATTTTCAATTATTGGTAGACCAAATGTAGGTAAATCAAGTTTAATTAATGCCTTACTTAATGAAGAGCGAGCAATTGTAAGTGATATTGCCGGAACTACACGTGATGCGATTGATACAAAATTCACTTATGATAAAAAAGAATATATTATTGTGGATACCGCCGGTCTTCGTAAAAAAGGTAGAATTTATGAAAATGTCGAAAAATATAGTTACCTAAGAAGTATTAGAGCGATAGAAGAATCAGATGTTTGTGTAGTTGTTATTAATGCCGAAGAAGGAATACTAGAACATGATAAACACATAC
>CALWAA010000043.1 GCA_944372725.1 uncultured Bacilli bacterium
CCTAACCAAATTGATAGGTTTCACTAGTGAAATTGATATATTTCACATACCAAATCGATATAATTAGTAAAATTTAACTTTTTTACTAAAAATGAAAAAAGAGAAATATATTCTCTCTCTTTATGAACCAAACTTTATTAGAAGCCTCTTCCGCCTCCGCCTCCAGAGAAGCCAGAGCCACCACCAAAACCTCCACCAAAGCCAGAACCAGCACTTGATGAATGCGTATTGGCATAATTAGCAGCCCTACTTTGGTAAGCACTATTAACGGCATTATTAATACTAGAATGAAGAATAGGACTAAAATTAATATAGAAAAACATTGGTGTATAATCAACATTCATTTGCGACAAATCTAATTCTTGAATATAGACATTCATACTTTTTTCCACTTGGTCTGCTAATCCAAATATAGTCGCATAAACCAAATATCTTTCCCACAAAATAATCACCGGTAGTTCTTTCAATTCAAATGAACCAAAATCATTTAAGAAATTTCGAAAAGCTTTCCATCTAGCATAATGCTCACTACCCTTTTGTGTTTTCTTATAAACAGCAATAGTATAAATAAAGAAAATAACTGTAAGCATAATAACAACATAAGATAACCAAAAATCAACCTGATTACTAACAATATATATTAATAAAAAAATAGATAGGATTAACATAATAAAACCAATAACTTTTGGAGTATTACTTGTTAAAAAGAAATCTTCATCTTCTCCAGCCCTTAAAACAGCATCCTTCCAAGCAGTATATCTTTTAATAAATGTTTCACACGTTTTTGTACCACTAGCATAAGCCTTTAACTCTTTCGTAGTAAAAGTTTTTTGATTATTTTCATTTACTTTACCTTTACCAACTGTATCAAACAAAAAGTTAACAAGTAAAATATCATTACCACTTAAATTAGTCATATCTTCTAAAGTAAACTCATAATCTTTCACTTTTTTCTTCTCGCTTACAATTTCTTTTACACTAATATTCTTTTTATAAATAAGGTTCATAATCGCTGCTGACAAAGCATTAGGAGTAATTTTTCGCTTCATCAAATAGTCAATTACTTCCACACCATAATCATCAATAAACTCGCGATTATATTTAGAATAATAACTAGATTTTGGACTCTTTCCGTATTTAAAATAAACAAAAATAGTTAAAGAAATAACTGCAACACCCATTATAATAGAACTAATAACGACAAAATTGTATTTTCTAAGTAACTCTGCTTCTAAAGCATCTGCTGCCTCTTTTCTTTCTGCCTCAATTCCAATTATTCGCTCAAAAGAATTTTCATTACTTCTTTTAATATCACTAGTATCAGTAATTAAACTAGTATCAAAAAGTATACGAACATCGACAACCTCTCCCGAATCAAGTTCATCTAAATGAATATGTGCCCCATCCTCAGTCATTTTTACATCACCATAAAGCGGTCCATGAGCCCATACTCTAAATTTTTCACTAGATGATATTCCCGGTAGAGTAACAGTTATATCAACATTTTCTAAATGGTCAATAAAACCGTCGCCAATAAAAGGCCAGTATAGTTCAGCAACGTCTTCATGCATTACAACAACGTTATCTAAAGTATAAGAAATACGAAAAGCCACCTTTTCATTACTTGCTGGATAATACATTCTAATGCGATATCCCCCATCTAAATTAGACAAAATATATTTTCCAGATTCTCCATTATTTGCATAAGCTACAGACTCAAATTTAGTAAAACTAGTATCAGAAAATAAAGCATCTGAATAATTATCAATATATTTTGCTTCAACAGTAATATCACGAATACCATGCGCCTGATACAAAGAAGTTGTATCATAACCATCATCTAATTGCGCTTCATAATCCAAATCTCTTTCATAACCATTAAAAGTGCCATCTAAAACCAAAATTTCTTCTATTTTCATATCACCATTATTTAAAACATCAGCATGGATATAATAATCAGTAATTTTATAGTTAGCAGCACTAACCATTGTAGGTACCAAAAAGAGTAATAAACTCAAAAATACTTTTTTCATAAAATAATCCTTTCAAAAAAAGGTTAACAAGCCGTTAACCTAAAATTGTACTTTAACATTTTCTTTTTCAGCCTCCCCAGCCTCAAAGAATTTTTCTTGTTTAAACTTAAATAATCCTGCAATAATGTTTGATGGTACCATTTCAATTTTATTATTATATTGCATAACAATATCATTATAAAATTGTCTAGCCATAGCAATCTTATCTTCCGTTTGTTGTAATTCTTGTTGTAATTGTTGGAAATTTTGATTAGCTTTTAAATCTGGATAATTTTCAGATAAAGCAAATAACTTATTAATGGCATTTGTAAGTTCACCATCAGCCTTTAGTTGGTCTTCAGGAAGTGTTGCTGATAAATAAGTATTACGAGCTTTTATTACTTCTTCTAATGTTTCACTTTCATGTTTTGTATATCCCTTAACTGTTTCAACTAAATTTGGAATTAAATCAAATCTTCTTTTTAATTGAACATCAATTTGACTCCAAGCATCTTTCACTCTATTTCTAAAATCTACTAAAGAGTTATAAGTTGCAACAGCCCATAAAAGAATCAAAACAACAATTACAATAATAATAATAGCAATCCACATATTAAATCCTCCTTATATAATTATATTATCATAGATTTTACTTTAACTCAAGAATCTTGACTAAATATATTGTAAAAAGATGTAGATTAAATTCCTACTACATTTATCTCTTTAACTTGATTATCCATAATAGAATATAAATACAAGTTTATTTCCTTATCACTAATACTTTTTACATATTCATAATAAACATTTAATTGACGAATATACGCTTCATCATCAATATTTTTAAGTTTATAATCAATAATTTTTATCTCTCTATCATACTCAAGCATTAAATCAATAATACCATGATATTCCCTATTTTGATAAGTAAATACGAACTCCAATTCTTGATAAATAGAAGCTTCTTGAAAATCAAAAGTATCCAGCAAATGTTTTACATAAATATTAGGATTTTCTACCCTTTTAAAATCAGTTCCCTCTAACATCTCATGAATTTTGGTTCCATAATCTAATGCTTTTTGATTATTTAAAGTAAGAATCGAATGAACTTCCTTTGATGCATGTTCCTCTTCTAAAACTTTATAATTTAAATCTAAATCATGAAAATTAATAACTTCATCAGTCTCATATTTTTTGATATTTTTACGACTACCAAATTCATATTCATGTGTCAAATTAAGACTAGCTACATCTACTTCTTTAACATAATCTTTTAAATTTAAAGAAATGGAAGCTAAAAAATCATAGAAAGAACGATATTTCATACCCATTAAATAATCAATACGCCCCTTAACCATATTCATCTTCTTAAATTCAAGCACAACCATAATCATTTTTTCTTTTGCTCTTGTTAAAGCTACATAAAAAAGTCTTATTTTCTCGGCAATTTCTTCTTCCATATATTTATTTTTAATAAGTTCCTTCGTAAACAAAGTACCAATTCCATTCTCCCAAAAAGGAGTTAAAATACCATAAGTCGAATCAACCATAAATCTACTTTGTAAATCACCTAAATTAAATTTTTCTTTAAAACCAGCAAAATAACAAATTGGAAATTCTAATCCCTTTGATTTATGAATATTCATAATTTTAACAGCATTTCCACCCGCTTTTGCTTCTTTATATCTTATTTCCATTCCCGAAGTAATCATATTACCAAGATAATCTACAAAATCTAAAATGGTAAAACCCAAAACTTCCATCGAACTAGCAAGGTCCAAAAGATAATCCAAACGAATCATCGCATCCCCTACATTTGCAACTGTAATTAATTGTTTATAAAAATCATATTTCAAAATAATTTCTTCTAAAATCTTATTAGGAGTCATATAATCTATTTTTTTCGATAACTCCCAAGCTTTTTTATAAATAGAAGTTTCATAAAAAGTATTATCTTCTAAAACTTTAAAAATTTCTTCATCATCCATATTTCCAATATAACTACGAGCAATACTAACAAAATAATAACGCATATTAGCATCATATTCTTTATTATAAATTGCTAAAATTAACCGAATAATATTACGAATAATCAAAATATCTTCTTGTTCTACTAAATTACTATCTTTATAAATTTCCATTGGAATATTAAAATATTCAAATATTTTTTTATAGCGGCTCATTTCTTTACCACGGTCTAAAATAATACAAAAATCACTAAATTTTGCATCTCGCGTACTTTCTAAATCAAAGTCATAAACTTGATAATGAGCATCACACTTATTTTTAATATCTTGAGCAATAATAAATGCCTCTACTTCTGCATTAGCAAAATTATCATCAGATTGATATTTCAAAATTTCCAAATTATGATTTTCTTCCGTTTTTCCTTTTTGTTCATAAAGAAGATTTCCAAAAATCATTGCATGATGGTCCTGATAATCTACCCCACCTAAATCCGGAATCATAATTAAATCAAATATTTCATTAATGTTAGCTAAAACTTCTCTTCTTGAACGGAAATTTTCTAATAAATCAATCTTTTCACCATCCACATGTTTTTTATAACGCTCATATTTTTCCCTAAAAATATCAGGATTAGCATTCCGAAAACGATAAATAGACTGCTTAATATCTCCAACCATATAAACATTATTATTCTCAATTTCTTTAATAAACATTTCCTGTAAATCATTCGTATCTTGATATTCATCAATCATAATTTCTTGATAACTAAGCTTTAGCTCTTCTCTAATACTTGGATTATTTTTAACCAGCGAAATAGCCATCTTTGAAATATCGACAAATTCAAAAGCATTTTTCTGTAATTTATAAGAATGTATTTTCTCATCCAACTTCAAAATAATATGAGTAATAGCTAAAACATACTCTTTTGTACTTTTAATTTGTGATTTTAATTCATCTTCACTATAAATAGTAAGATTATTAAAATCTGTTACCAATTTCTTTAAATCATCTTTTAATTCTTTCGCTTCTTCATCTAAATTTTGAAATCTAGGTAGTTCAATTTTTTTACCATATAAATCATCATAACTTCTAGGCCTAAAAACACCAGATACGGCCTCATAACACTTTTCACTTACTTTTTCTGTTAAAAATCCCTCTAAAGCATAATAATCATCTTCAATCATCATACATAGATTTTTTAAATAATCAAAATATTCTAAAAAAATCTTATCAATATAATCAGCACTATAATAATTATCCATGTAATGAAGCAAATACTCATGTTTATCATAACGCAAATCAAGTGTATTACTAATATTTAAAATAGCACTTTTAATGATATCATCATCACGGTCTGTAAAATCTCGAACTAATTTTAAATAATTTTCATCTTTCTTCTCATATAACTCCATAATAATTTCATCAAGTAGTCTTTTTTTCTCCAAATTGATAATCGAAGAATCAATAATAGAAATATTCTCATCTAAATTGAAAAGATAATGATATTTTTTAACTAAACTTAAAGCATAAGCATCAAAAGTAGTAATATAAGCTGCATCAATAAAGGTTAGTTGTTCTACCATTCCTTCTTTCGCCATTTTCTTTCTAATACGCTCTTTCATTTCTCCAGCTGCTTCATTGGTAAAAGTAAGAATTAAAATATTTCTAATATCAATGCCACTTTTAAGTTTTCTAATAACCCGTTCTGATAAAACGGCTGTTTTTCCAGAACCAGCTCCCGCTGAAACAATTAAATTACATCCCTCTTTATCTATTGCCAGTTGTTGTTCTTTCGTCCATTTCAAACGCTATCACCTCCAAGCACCACTTCATTTTGCTTACGCTTATAACATAAGTCTCTAAATTTACAATAAGTACAAGCTACATTTTTTCCCTCAACTATTTTTGGATTAATATAAAAATCTCCATTCAAAATATGATTTACTACTTCATCGATTATAGCATCAATTTTAAGAATCACCTCATCCATTTCTGCATCTGATATTACTTTTGATTTACTACTAATTTGTCCATCTTTTTTAAATTGTAAATTTTTAATAATTCTACTATTTTGATATTCATCATCAATCATTTCCATAAGCGCCTCATCACTATTTGTAAATCCTTGTAAAGCAAGTTTGTCTTGAAGCAATGCTTTCACATCTTTTTTAAACTGAATATTCTCTTTTTTAGGAAGAACTTTTTGAATATAAAAACCAGCGATAAAAGCATCATGGAAGCGTTCTGATTTTTTAAGTAAATATAAATAAATTGGAAGTTGCAAATGAAGTCCATAATCCAAATCTTTTAGTGTAATATTAGTATTTCCTGTTTTATAATCCACCACCGCTAAAACTTCTTTATCATGTATATTTGTATACATAACTTTATCAATCATACCTTTAAAGGTGACTTTCATATCATCGCGGTCTTTATAAACATAAAATTCCTGCTCAAATAAATAATTATGAAGCTTCGAATGTTTCGCTTGTTCTCTAATAACTTGTAAAATATTTTTTAAATCATCACTAAATTTTTCTAAATAAAAGAGTTGCTTTACATTTAACACATATCCCTTATCTTTAACAAATTTCATAATTTGCGTGGGTATATCAATATCCCGAATAAGCCCAACCTCTAAAATATGATGCATAACATTACCAATAATTGTTTTAAAAGTTTCTTCGAAAATATCCAAATGTAATATTTTGCTAACATAATAATGAAAAGCACATTCTTGATACATTTCCATATTAGTATAAGATAAAGTAATATCATGATTCAGTTTTTTTCTAATAAGTTCTTTTGATACACCTGTAAACTGATTATTATAAGTATTATAAGGTATATCCAAAGTATTTTGATAAATCCCTAAGTGTTCATGAACACTATTATACTTATATAAATCATCCAACATAGAAGCATACTTTAACTCACTAAACTTTCTAGAATAAGAATGATTAACATTTATTTTAACAGGTAAAACCGATACATTAAATTTTCCAACCAATATAGATGGATAGTATTTTCCTTTTACTCCAGCAAGTTTATACGTAATAACTAAATTTTTAATATGCAAAATTTGCTTAACAATAGAATTAATTTCATAAGCATTACAATCTGTCGTAGTATCAATTCCTAATTGTTCTTTAACTTCATCAGATAAATAATCTACATCTTTTTGTATTTTAGGATATTCATTCACATTAAATCCTAATAAAAAAACATAATCATCATCATCAAATACTGAATTTAAATCAGCCAAAAGAATAGCCTCATCATATAATACACCCTTTAATTTTGCTTGCTTTAAATCATGAATAATAAATTCTTTGCGCAAACGTTTATCTTCTATTAATACAGAGCGATTAATAATGTTTATAAGGTCATTTACATTAGTGTATTTCTCAGATAAATGTAAAACATTTTCTTCAATAGAATATTCATCATAGTGTAATAAAAAATCTTGAGCTAACATAGTACTATAAAATGAATGATTACTTCTCTTATTAAAGGGAATTTGATATAAAGAAAAATAACGATTTAAAATATTATTATATTCATTAGAAGCAATAATTTTAATATGTTGAAGAGGAATATTATTAGCAATTAATTTACTTATTTCTTCCAAAACAAAATGTACCTCTTCATCTTCATCTTTAGCTTCATAAATAGTAGGAAGATAATCTTTTTTTTCTTTTTGATATATTTCATATGGTGTATTTAATTTAGATAAAATAATCTTTTGTTCTTTACTAAGTTCATAATAACCATAAACAAGTACTTTTTTATTTTTAAAAAGATTAACAAAATTATCATGATAAATCAATAAATGTTTCTCATCAAGTAAAGCTTTTAAATGAAGCAAGAATTGTACTTTCTCATGATTTATATCTTGCAAGTAATATAAATTTTCTAAATAAATTTTAGCAACAGCAACACTAACATGATAATATTCCATAATAAAAGCAATTGTCTTATAATCATAATCAAAAAACAAATTCTTTTTTAAGTCTTGAAAAGTATAAAACTTTAAATTATGAAAAATATGTTTTTTGCTATTTTCTCGTAAAATACTTTTCTTATTTTCTTCAGTTGAAATAATAATTGTTTGTTCCATAAGCTTCACTACTCCTAAATTATCTTACCATTTATTATTTAGATTATCAATGGTATATTTAGGAATCGTTGAATTAGAAACTAAATTCTCGTAGCCAATAGTAATTACAATTATGGAAGTAAATACACGTTTTTAATTGATA
>CALWAA010000044.1 GCA_944372725.1 uncultured Bacilli bacterium
CTGGCGTGTTCTTTGTGAATTCGAATGGCCATCTTAGTTGGATCCTCGTGAATAGCGAGTATGGTGTGCGCCCAGTAATTAATTTAAAAAGTGATGTCACAATTACTTCGGGTGATGGAACAGCTGATGACCCATATGTTGTAGTTGGCGCTGAATAATTTATCTTGCCCATATAGCTACAAATTATATTTCATTATTCGACTATATTTTATATTATATATTATTCTATTATTTATATTTCAAATTCCATATTATATATGGGCAAGTTATAGCAAGAAATCCTTTACTTTCTTGCTTTTTAATTATATAATTTTAATATAAAGGGTTGAAGAAAATGAGATTAGTTTACAAAAGAAGTTTAACGTTTATTGCTTTATTAATTATTGTGATTGCTTGTATTGGGATTGGTTATCTTTTTTATGATAAAGTAATTCATCCCGAAACGGATGTAGCAGTCATTGATGAACTTTCGGTTAATTATTTAGATGGTTCTTCAGTTATTAGTGATGGACAATATCGCTTTTCAGTTACTAATAATGGTAGTACTGATGTAAATTATCGTATTACACTTACAGATATTAAAGGGATGAGTGAAGATGTAACTTATACGCTAACATCTAGCAATGCTAATATTACAAGTGAAGAAAAACATTTAGAAGATGGACAAAATATCGTTTTAGATAATATTTTGATTGGTACCTCTGATACGCAAAACTTTACTTTAAAAGTTACGAATAATACAAGTACTACTTTTAGGATAAATGTTGATAAGACTCAAGATGTAGAAGAATATTTTTATATGACACTTTTAAATCAAAATGAAATTAAGGAAGCATCTACTTTAGTTGGGGAAGAAATAAGCACAGAAGACGAAGGTTTAATATCGTCTAGCGATGATGATGGAACAACTTATTATTTTAGAGGAAGTGCAATAAATAATTATGTATCATTTGCTGGACTTACTTGGCGAATTGTTCGTATTAATGGGGATGGAACGGTTCGGCTTGTACTAAATGATACTGCCGAAACTCTTGCTAATTATAATACGGAAAATGAAGATTATGAAACATTTAATCAGACCGATTTATTTACGAGTTTAACTACTTATTATGATAGTACTTTAAGTAGTTATGATAAATATATTGCTAATACAAGATTTTGCAGTGAATCAGGAAAAACAGAGAATACTTATAATGCTTATACCAGAATTGTAACAGATAAGATTCCTACTTTTAATTGCTTAGGCGAAAGATACACAAGTAAAATTGGCCTTTTAAGTGTGGATGAAATTGTTTTTGCTGGGGCTCTTTACGGGAAAGAAAATACGGATTATTATTTATATAATGAAGAAATAGAAAATTTATGGTGGACTAGTTCTTTATCAAAGAGTGATGAGGAACACTTTTATCCATTCTTAGTAAATGAAAAGGGTGAATTAGTTGATAATATTAATGGCTCTTTATATCGTAATTTTAGACCGGTTATTAGTTTAAATAGAAATGTTATAGTTACTGGTAGTGGTACAATTGATAATCCTTATACTGTCAACTAGCGTCAATTAAATGAAAAATGAATGTAAATGTAAAAATGCCTCTTTATTAATTGGCATTTTTTTGATAGAATAATGTTGTGGTGATATTATTATGCAAATTATTAATGACACTTTAAGCTTTTTAAAAACACTTTCTTTTGTAGATGTAGTTTTCTTTTTCGCAGTCTTAGCTCTTATGTTATTAGTAATTGTTTTAATATATTTTCTAAGAGAAAATCATATTGAAGAAGATAATAATATCACTTTCAAAAAAGATATTTTAAATAAAAAAATAGATGAAGCTAGTAATAGTGAAATGGATAGTTTAAAAGAGATTACTGAAGCATTAGAAAATGCCGAACCTAGTGCAGTTAATCTAAATAAATATGAAGAAGAACAAGAAGAAAGAGCTATTATTAGTTATGATGAATTATTAAAGCGTAAAAATGATTTTGCGATTAATTATTCTGAAGAAGAAAACTTAGATGAAGATTTGACGGTCAAAAAGGTTGATTTAGATAATTTAGTAAATTCTACTAGTGTAGAAGTAAGACCAGAAATTAAAGTTTCCGTCATATCTTATGAGAAAGAAGAAGCTTTTTTAGAAGCACTAAAAGAATTACAACAACGACTTAATTAAAGAAAGTTCAGGGGATGGAAATGAAATTTAATATTATTACCTTAGGATGTAAAGTAAATGCCTATGAAAGTGAATTCATGCTCGAGAATCTACTTCGTTCTGGGTATTTTTTTGATAAAGAAAATCCGGATATTATTATTATTAATACTTGTAGTGTAACAAATATGGCTGACCGTAAATCACGGAAATTGGTTCATAAAGCTAGAAGAGAACATGAAAAAGCAATTTTGGTGGTAGTTGGTTGTAGTACTCAAAATCACGAGGAAGATTATCAAAATATGGGGATTGATATTTTGCTTGGAAATAGAGAAAAAAGTAAAATCGTTTCAATACTTGAGGAGTACATCCATAATCATAAACCATATACTTATTTTACAAAAGAACGTTCTTTAGATTTTGAAGATATGCAAGTAGAAGAATTTACGACCCATACAAGAGCTTTTGTTAAAGTACAGGATGGTTGTGATAATTTTTGCTCTTATTGCATCATTCCTTATGTAAGAGGTAGTATTCGTTCGAAAGATTTTAATCAAGCAATAGAAGAAGTTAAAACTTTAGCTTCTCATGGTCATAAGGAAGTAGTGTTAACGGGAATTCATACAGGTAGTTATTCATCTAATGGTCATGATTTAAGTGATTTAATTGAAGAAATGGCCAAGATAGAGGGATTAATACGCATTCGTATTTCTAGTATTGAAATAACGGAATTAAATGATAAATTTTTAAATTTACTTAAAAAGGAACCTAAAATAGCAAATCATTTGCATATTCCTCTTCAAAGTGGAAGTGATACTGTTTTAAAAAGAATGAATCGCAAATATGATACCAATTATTTTCGAGAGAAAATTGCAAAAATTAGAGCGATTAGACCTGATATTTCCATTACAACGGATTGTATAGTGGGTCATCCTTATGAAACAGAAGAGTGTTTTTTAGAATATGTAGCATTTTGTCACGAAATACACTTTAGCAAACTTCATGTTTTTCCATATTCTATTAGGACAGGGACAGCATCTGCAAGTATGCCCCAAATAGATGATAAGATAAAAAAGGAAAGAACCCATCTTCTTTTAGAATTATCAAGCAAATTAGAAGAAGAATATGATAAGAAATTTATAGGCAGTACTATGGATGTCATAACCGAAGAATATGAAGGTGAGTATACGGTTGGCTTTACATCTAACTATATTAAGGTATATTTAAAAGGAGAATATAAATTAAATCAGGTTTATGCTTGCAAACTAGAACATGTAGAAAATTTGCGAGTTTATGGTAGCGTCATCTCTTGTTTAAATGAAGAAATTAATGTATAATTAAAGTGGTGGTAAGAATGGAAAAGAAATTTTTTGATTGGGCGGATGACCCAGAGTTAAATGGTAAATCGAAAGTAGTTGATATGCCTTTAACAGGTGATAAAAAAGCAGAACAAGAATTTCAAGATTTATTAGATGGGTATGAGTATGGCCGTACGGGTATGCTTCAAAAAGAAATTACTCTTCCTGGTAAACAGGTGATAGAGTATAATCCTGATGAAGTGGGAATTGATGAGAAAGGGCGAAGATATTTTTTTGGCGATGATGGATATCGTCATTACTTAACAGAAGATAACCGCCTATATGATGTTCGAGTATCAGAAGATGGTGTGGAAGAAGAATATACCGTTTTTAGAGGGGGAAGAGTATTTGTTTTTAAAAATCCAGAACATACTATTGGCATTACCGATGATGGCATGGTTTATCGGTATGAAGCAGAAACAAATTCTTATGTTTATGACCCACAATTGGTTATTTTTCCAAATCAACATCGTTAATATTTAGGAGTAGTTAAAATGGATTACATCAAAGGTAAAATCAGAAATATTATTTATCAAAATAAAGATAATGGCTACGTTGTAGCTGTTTTTCGCGTTAAAGAAACAAGCGATACAAAAATGGAAGAATATGTGGGAAAAACAGTTACAATTACCGGTACCTTTTTAGATATTAATGAGGAAGAAACTTTTATTTTATATGGCTCACCTACAAGACATGAAAGATTTGGTTTTCAATATCAAGTTTCTTCTTATGAAAAAGAAAAAATTAGTAGTGAAGATGCTTTGGTGGAGTTTTTATCTAGTTCTTTAATTAAAGGCTGTGGGGAGAAAAGTGCTAAAAAAATTGTTGAGATTTTAGGAATGGATGCGATTGATAAAATAAAGAATGATGAACATGCATTAGATAGTGTTCCAGGGCTTACTGATAGTAAAAAAGCAAGTATCAGGGCTTCTCTACTTGAATATTCTGACGCCGATGATTCATTATTAAAATTAAAAGAGTTAGGTTTTAGTATTCCGGAAGCAACGAAAATATATAAAAAATACGGGGCATCTACAAAGTATATTATAGAAGCTAATTTATATGTTTTGACTGAAATTATGGATTTTAATAAAATTGATGTTATTTATAGGGCTCATCATGAAGAATTAGATACGGTGCGTTTGAAGGCATGTATGTTAGAAGCCATGAGACGACTTAGCAATAATAATGGTGATACTTATTATAAAATTGATGAGATAAAAGATGCTTTGAAAAAAGAGTTTAATTTAATTTTGGATGAAATTACTTTTGAAGAAATAATTTATAGCTTAGAAGAAGAAAATAAAATTGTTGTTGAACAAGAAATGTATTATTTGACAGAGTATTATGAAGCTGAAAAAGATATTACAGATAGTTTGTATGCACTAAATGCTAATAATACCACTCCTTTTTGGGATTTTGATAAAGAACTAGCTAAATTAGAAGAAGAAAATAAAGTTCATTATAATGAAGACCAGAAAAATGCGATTAAAAAAGCATTGGAAAATAAAATTACGATTATTTCCGGAGGACCTGGAACTGGTAAAACAACAATTATCAATGCCATTGTCAAACTTTATATTAAAATGCATGATTTTTCACCCATGGAAGTTCTAGCTAATATTGCCCTGTTAGCCCCAACAGGTCGAGCTAGTAAAAAAATGAGTTCTTCAACCGGACTTCCAGCGATGACCATTCATAGATTTTTAAAATGGAATAAAGATACGGGCAATTTTGGCGTAAATGAATATCATAAAGCACAGGAAAACTTGATTATTGTGGATGAAATGAGTATGATTGATGTTACGCTTTTTGATGCTTTATTAAAGGGAATTAAGAGTAACGTTGAGCTTATTATGGTTGGAGATGTTCATCAACTTCCATCCGTTGGACCAGGACTGATTTTAAATGATTTAATTGAATCCGATTTATTTACTTTTTGCCCTTTAGAGAAAATCTATCGGCAAAGTGAAAACTCTTATATTCCGTATCTTGCTTTAGAAATTAAAAATAAAGATTTATCGGATGATTTTCTTAGTCAAAAAGATGATTATAATTTTTTGAGTGTAGATGGGAAATACATTAAAGATATGATTAAAAAAATATGTTTGATGAGCAAACAAAAAGGATTAAATGAAGAAGATATCCAAATTTTAGCACCCATGTATAAAGGTGAAAACGGGATTGATAATTTAAATGTTATTTTACAAGAATTATTTAATCCGAAAAGTCCTAAAAAAGAAGAAATACGTTATGGTGAGGTAGTTTACCGTGAAAACGATAAAGTATTACAACTGCAAAATAATCCCGATAATAATGTTTTTAATGGAGATATTGGTTATATTAGGAAAATTATTCCTAAAACTAGTAAAAATAAAGATATGATTATTATTGATTTTGAAGGGGTTAAAGTGGAATATACGAAAGAAGATTTAAACCAAATTAAACATGCTTATGCGATTACTATTCATAAAAGTCAAGGAAGTGAATTTTCTCATGTAATCTTGCCTATTACCAGAAACTACTATAAAATGCTTTATAATAAACTTATTTATACGGGTGTATCTAGAGCTAAAAAAAGCTTGGTAATTATTGGGGAAAGAGAAAGTTTTGTTATGGCCGTTCAAAATGATTATGCTTCTTCCAGAAAAACGATGCTAAAAGAGAAATTAGTGCATAAATTTATGAATATGCGTTAATACTATTATTGAGGTGTTAGATATGAAAAAAATAATGGTTGGTAGTATTCTTGCTATGGCAGCAGGAGCAGGTATGATGGCTTATGCTTTAAATAATAAAAGTACGAAAAAGCAGGCTACAAAACTTGTCAATAATGCTATGGAAGTAGCTAATAATAAAGTTAGTTCAATGAAATAGAGAGCAATCTCTATTTTTCTTTTAGCAAAAATTACTAATTTTAAGGAGGGAATTTTGTGAATAATTATTTAACTATGGATTATCATATGACTTATATAGAAGAAGTAAATACCATTCAATTAGATGATTTTATAAAAGCAAAACAAAATGAATTTTTAGGTGAAATAAAGTCCGAAAATGAAAAAGGAAGTACTTATAATGTATTAGTGGAACCTACCTTTTATCATCATATCGTTTCTGTTCATTTTGTTATTTATGCTTATACAGGTGGGGCTCATGATATTCGCTTTGATAAAGTTTATTATTATGATTTAGAGAAAAATAAAGAAATTTCTATTATGGATATCGTCAATTTTAATGATGATTTTCTAGATTTGTTAAGTTATGAAGCTTACCAATATTTAAAGAAAGAAAAGTTAGACCTTGTTTATGATGATGAATATTTGTTAAAAGATGGACTTAGTCCAACTAAAGAAAATTTTGGCTATTTAGTTTTTGAAAATAATTCTTTAAAAATAATTTTTCCGCCATATCAAGTTGGTCCATGGAGTAGTGGCGAAATAAATGCTTTAATTCCTTATCAAATGATAGAAGATTATCTGAAAGTGTGATACAATATTAATGTTCACTCGTTAGAAAGGATTATATGAAATTAAATACAGATGAGCTTTTTTTAGTACAAGGTGGCTCTATACGTATTATTCAAAATGTAATAGCAAGAATGATTCGGGCTATACATATTAGATATTTGATGCATATTTTATTTGAAGATTAAAAAAATAGACTAGGGGATTTACCTTAGTCTTTTTGAAAACTAAGTATTAATCATTGTTTTAAGAAAAATTGTATGTTATAATTTTTTTGCTAGAGAGGTGGATGAGTAATTAAACTCTAAATTATGGAAGGTAAAGAAATAATAGGTGTTGTTAGAAAAGTAGTTTTTAAGGATAAAAATGGAGAAAAAATACCATTTCCTACTGTTGATGTTGAAAAATGTTACTTATATGTTCAGTATCTTGATGATTATGAAGATTTTAATTCTGAACTTCAAATGATTGTGATAGAAGGATTATATTATTCAGTAGGAAGTGTCTTAAAATTAAAATATGTGGAGGGGAAATGGCATTTACTAGATGAGTTAGAAAGGCTAAATTGCATTGATATTTTAACTTCACAATATCATTATTTTTGTTTTAGTGATAAAAGTGATTATCCTTTAAATGAAATTGCTAGGGAAGTTTATTGTCATTGGTATTATTCATCGAAAGTGGAAACTCAATTTTTTAAGGAATTAAAAATAATTAAAGAGCAATTTGGTGGTGTAATAGATTCTAAATTGTTTAGTGATGATGTGCAAAGTATTGATTTTAATCAATTAGAATTTGTAAAGTTAATAACAGGTATTAAAAATTATTTGGCTGATGAGTGTTTATATGTGCCACGTGTACTTTGTAGTGCATTTACAGATATTAGTAAAGCAATAAAAAATGAAGAAATGGGTTTAAAAGAGTGGATTTCATATGTAGCTTTTGTTTTTGAGTATTTAAATTGTATGTATTTTCTTTCACGCTGCGCAGCAAAGGATTTGGATGGCAGATGGCTTGATTTAAATAAGACTGGCTATTATGGATATGTATATAATGCTCAAAGAGCTATGTTAGAACTTATGTATACATTGTTACAAATTAAGGTAGATACACAAGATGCACCAATATTTGCTCAAATGAGGGAAGAACTAGAAACTAAAAAAGATGTTTACGAACGAAAATTAAAAAAGTAGGATGGTTAAATATGAAAGATCGGAAGAGCGTCGTGTAGGG
>CALWAA010000045.1 GCA_944372725.1 uncultured Bacilli bacterium
ATGCAATTTGTAAAAAAATATCATAAAGCAATAATTGTAATAGGTTTATTAACGATTTTAATTACAGGTATAGGCATTACTCAAATGTTTATAAATACCAAGTCAAATACAGATAATAATCAAGAAAATAGTGCACAAAACTATGATACAAACCAAAAAGATAATAATGCCTCATGCTTAATAACTTCTTGTGTGGAAAATGAAGAGCTTAAAAACTCCGATAGTGCTAATTGTTATTGTGAAAAAATACTTCCCAAAGTAAATGCAATTACTATTGATATTAATAATTGGCAAGAATATTTTGAATTTGAAAAAATCGATATCTGGGATGAAGACGTTTTTGGTGAAGTTACTGGATTAGCAATCCAAAATAATCTAAAATTAAAAGATATTTATCGTGATAAAATAGCTGAAGAATCTGTAATAAAATTTAAAGTATCGGGGAGAGAAAGAAGTCGCCTTTTGAATGTTGATTATAAAAACAAAGTGTATTCCTTAGGTAATCTTGATATTTATCAAATCGATAGAAATCACGAAACAACAATTTCAATTTCTTTTAAACATAATTCTGATGTTCGCGATTTTTCTGAAATAATATATTGGTGTCATGATGGATATTATGAACAAAATAATCAAAAAATTATGGAAATATTTGTTTTTGAAGAATATAAAGTAACGAGAGTAGAGGGAATACTTTATTTATATGATTAATAACATATATTTAATTAATTAAAGAAATGACAAAGTTTTGTTGTCTTTGAATTAGACTATCAATAAAGAAAGGAATAAAAAATGAAGAATATATTAGGTTACTTGAAGAAACATAAATGGATTTTTGTTGCTTTAGGAATACTTTTAGTTATTGGCTTAGTTTTAATATTCACTTTTGGTAATAAAATGGGTAATGAACCAAAAGTTATTGGAAATATTTCTTGTCCTGCTTTAAATGATGTTAAAATAAGTTCACAGAGTAATACTTTAATACTCACTAATAGTGGAGATTTATATGAACTTAGTGAAAAAAAATATAGCAACGAAACAAATTGTAAAAAACTTAATGAAGATATAAAAATAACAGGTATTTATTTTAACAGTTTTAGAATAGCAACTGCCTTTAGCGAAGCCAAAGTCTATGACATCAGCAATTCAGAATTAATAGAAATGGAATACCAAAAACCTCTTGATATTATAAAAATGGAAGGAAAATACATATTAAAAGACAATGGTATCATTTATAAATATAAAAAATACGATTTAAGTCAAGGAACTATTAGTGATGAAGAAGAATTTTTAAAGTTTGATGACGAAAAAATTTTAGACTTCGGAATAGCAAATGGTGAAATAAATTATGTTAAAACAGATAAAGCATATTACACAAAAAAACTTGTTAATGAACGAGAGTGTACAGAATATGTTGATGTTGAATGTAAATATAAATTATATAAAGATAATTATTTAACCAAAAATTATGATGAAGTTGCTGGTTTTGCTGCAAATCTTGATGGCTCTGGTGGTTATTCTGTAATATTATTTAAAAATGGAGATGTTGTTGACTATGATTTAGAAAATATATATAGGCTAGATGAAAAAACAAATGTTGATGTAACATACGATACAGCTAATTCAGAATTTACGTGGTAAAATCAAAGTTTCTTATGTAAGAAATAAATTTGACTAAATTTCTATTCGAACAACTGTGCTTTTTTGAAAAAATCAAGAGAAAAGTTGTAAAACCAAGTCCCGTTGAGCTCTTTATTTTTCGAGTAGTTATACGTGGGATTTTTTTAAAATTTTATAGCGTTGATTGGATATTTTTATAATAGAATTTAATAAGTATGTTTTTGAGTTTCTTTATAAATTGTAAATATTTTTAAATTTTTGATTGTCTTAAATTGAAAAAATCTTGTAAAAGTTTTATTACAAGATTTTATTACATTCTGGCGTCCCCGATTGGAATCGAACCAACGACCTATTGCTTAGGAGGCAATTGCTCTATCCTACTGAGCTACGAGGACATTTGATATATCAATTATATTAAAAAATGGAATTTCTTGCAAGTATTTTGCTCATTTCTTGGTATTTTATATTTTTATTTCAAAATATTATTTTTTGTAAAAAATGACTTTTGAACTTTTTAAAAAATAGTTAAACTTTGTTTTTTTAGAAAAATGTTTTTGCTATTTGCTGGATTTAAGCCAAAAAGTTAAGTTTTTATTTTTCTAAAAAACGCCTTTTAAATTTTTTTTGAAATCACGAATGTTCATTTTGTTAAATAATTGTCAATTGTCGTAAAGCGAACAAAAAATTTTTTTTCGTACTTGCTAGTGTTTATGGGCATTTAAAAAAAATGGTAAAAATTTGTCTAAAAAATGACTTGTTTTTTCATTCTATAATTTATATAATCAAGTTGTAAATCGTAGATGTATTAAGTGGAGGGAAGAGTATGAAAACAGATGCGAAGTTAGATTCATTAAAAGTTATTAAAAGAGATGGGAAGAAGGTAGCTTTTAATGAAGAAAAGATTGCTATTGCTGTAAAAAAAGGATTTGATAGTGCTTTAAATGAAGAATATAATCCAGAAGATAGCAATAAAGTTTTTAATAGTGTGATGGATGCTATTAAAGAGAAATATGCTGATTTAGAGTTTATTAAGATTGAAGATATTCAAGATTTAATTGAATCTAAATTATCAGAGTTAGGCTATGAAGATGTTTTAAAATCATTTTCAAGTTATCGTAAAAGAAGAGCAGAGTCTCGAGATGTTTTTCAAAAAAGATATCATAAACTTATGAAAATTATTGAATCTTTATCTTTGAAAACAGCTTTAGAAGATGATAATAAAAGAGAAAATGGTAACATTGATGGTAATTCAGCGATGGGTACAATGCTTCAATATGGAAGTAACTTATCCAAAGAATTTGCTAAATCATATATGATGGATGCAAAATTTGCAGAGGCACATGATAATGGAACCATTCATATTCATGATATGGATTTCTTGCCAATGGGTACGACTACTTGTTGTCAAATTGATTTATTAGAATTATTTAAAGATGGTTTTTCAACAGGACATGGATTCCTTAGATGTCCACAAGATATCATGAGTTATTCAGCACTGGCAGCGATAGCCATTCAATCAAATCAAAATGACCAACAT
Source organism: uncultured Bacilli bacterium (assembly GCA_944372725.1). Classification (GTDB taxonomy): domain Bacteria; phylum Bacillota_I; class Bacilli_A; order RF39; family UBA660; genus Caccenecus. The sequence goes on from CALWAA010000045.1 coordinate 3,158, forward strand.
GGTGGACAAAGTATTCCAGCTTTTGATTATTTCTTAGCTCCAGGAGTTTTAAAAACTTTTAGAAAGCAATTTAAACAAACTTTATATGATTATTTTGATTTAATGGGATTTGTTAATTTGATTAAATGGGACCATATTGTGAAAGATATTGATAAATTAAAAACAATTGAATTTGATATCAGTGATTTTGAAGAATATTATAAGGATAGTAGTGAAGTAGAAAGAATATTTAGAGTTTCTTATGATAAAGCAATGGCTAAGACCAATCGAATGACTTATCAAGCTATGGAAGCATTTATTCATAATTTAAATACAATGCATTCGAGAGCAGGAGCACAAGTACCATTTTCATCAATTAATTTTGGTACAGATGTAACTCCAGAAGGTAGAATGGTTACTAAAAATTATTTACTTGCTGCAGAAGCTGGTTTAGGTAAAGGAGAAACACCAATATTCCCAATTTCAATTTTTAAAGTTAAAGAGGGACTTAATTATAATCCGGGAGAACCTAATTATGATTTATTTAAATTATCTTGTAAGGTTTCGGCGAAAAGATTATTTCCAAATTTCTCATTTATTGATTCATCATTTAATAAGCCTTATTATAAACCAGGTGATTATAAAACAGAGATTGCTTATATGGGATGTAGAACCAGAGTAATGGCTAATCCTGCTAATCCTGATAATGAAGTTGTTACAGGAAGAGGAAATCTTTCATTTACAACAATTAACTTACCAAGACTTGGTATTAAACATGGAATATTAGATGGTAAAAAAGCTGATATGAAAGGTTTTTATGAAGAACTTGGAAATATTATGGATATGGTTCGTGACCAACTTTTGGAGAGATTTGAACTTCAATGTAGTAAGAAAGTTTATAATTTCCCATTCTTGCTTGGTCAAGGTGTATGGATTGATTCCAAAGGCTTAAAACCTAATTCAAGATTAAAACCAATTTTAAAAAATGGTACTCTTACAATTGGATTTATTGGCCTTGCTGAATGCTTAAAAGCTTTATGTGGACATCATCATGGTGAAGATGAGAATGCTCGAAAATTAGGCCTTGAAATTATTGGCTTTATGAGAAAAAAATGTGATGAGTATGTGGAACAATATAAGCTTAATTTTTCCCTTATTGCGACCCCTGCTGAAGGTTTGAGTGGAAGATTTACAAGAATTGACCAATCCATTTATGGTATTATTCCAGGTGTAACGGATAGAGAATATTATACAAATTCATTCCATGTACCAGTATATTATGATATTAGTGTTGTTGATAAACTTAAAATTGAAGGTAAGTATCATAAACTTACTAATGGTGGTCATATTAGTTATATTGAACTTGATGGTGATACTGCAAATAACTTAGAAGCGTTTGAAGCAATTGTGCGCTTGATGCATGATAATGATATTGGATATGGTGCAATTAACCATCCAGTTGATCGTGACCCGGTTTGTGGATATACAGGGGTTATTAATGATGTTTGCCCAGGTTGTGGTAGACATGAGGCAGAGGGCGTTACGGTTGAGAGAGTTAAAAATGCAAGTCTATCTTATTATGGAAATTAGAAAGGAAGGATAAATATGAAAGATAGTGAAAGAATTGTTGGTGAAGGGGTTAAATTTGAACGTATTAGAAGAATAACTGGTTATTTGGTTGGCACAACTGATAGATTTAATAATGGTAAAAAAGCAGAGGAAAGAGACCGCGTTAAGCATTCAGTTGTAGGCATTTTAAACGATAAGGCAGCATAATGCAAATTCGTTTAGCTAGTGATATTCAAAGAGATTCCATTGTAGATGGGGAAGGCATTAGAGCTGTGTTATGGACACAAGGTTGTGGTCATCACTGTCCTGGGTGCCAAAATCCCTCTACATGGGACTTTAATAAAGGAATGCTTGTTGATATTGAGGATGTGTTACTTGCCTTAGATGAATTAGAAGGGCAAGATGGAATTACATTTTCAGGAGGCGACCCTGTTTATCAGTCAAAAGAGTGTGCAGTTATTGCTAAATATGCCAAAAGTATTGGTTTGAATGTTTGGTGTTATACAGGATTTTTATATGAAGATATGTTAGAGGATAAAGATAGGCGAGAATTTTTAAATTATATCGATGTTTTAGTAGATGGTAAGTTTATTCTAGCTGAAAAGAGCCTTTCGTTATATTTTAAAGGTTCTAAAAATCAAAGAGTAATTGATGTTCCTAAAAGTTTAGCCGAAAATAAAGTATGTTTAGTAGAAAAATATAAAAATCCAATTAGTTATGAAGCACCAAAAAAAAGAGAAGAACATATTTATATTTAATGTTCTTTTTTTGTCAAATTTAATCTATCTTTTAGCCTTTTTAAGAAACTTAGCTTATTTTGTGTTATACTAGATTAAGGTGATGATATGCAATATTATGATGAAGATATAAAGGATGTTTTAAAGAATTTAAATACTAGTGAAAATGGGCTTGCTCATGAAGAAGTAAGGAAGCGATTAAAAGAATATGGTCCTAATATATTAGAAGAGGGAAAAAAGAAAACGAAACTTAGTATTTTTTTGAAACAATTTCAAAATTTGATGATTATTTTACTTTTAGTTGTTGGTGTTTTATCCCTTATTTATGCTATTTTAGGGGATGGAGATTATTTAGACCCAATTGTTATTTTAGGATGTACCTTTGTTAATATTTTAATGGGTTATTTTCAAGAAAGTAAAGCTGAAGATGCGATTGAAAAATTAAGGCAATATACGAGTACAAAAGTAACAGTTAAAAGAGATGGACATCAATTAGAAGTAGATTCAAGAAATTTGGTTGTTGGTGATATCTTGGTTTTAGAAGCTGGAGATAAAATTCCCGCGGATGCGAGAGTAATCGATGCAATGTTTGCTAAAGTAGATGAGTCTATTTTAACAGGGGAAAGTGATTATGTTAATAAAAATGACGAAATAATCATGGGTAAAAAGAATATTCATGAAATGAATAATATGATTTTTGCAGGAACTAGTCTTGTTACTGGGAAAATAGTTGCTGTTGTAACAAGTACGGGAATGTCTACAGAGATGGGGAAAATTGCTAATTCATTAAATAAAAATGAAGAGCCAATTACTCCTTTACAAGTAAAAGTTAAAAAAATTAGTACTTTTATTTCGGTTTTGACCATATTTTTAGTAGCATTTGTTCTTATTTTTGGCATTATAAAAGATTATGATGTTTTATCTTTAATTATGCTTTCGATTTCTATGATTGTTGCTAGTGTACCAGAGTCTTTACCAATTGCAATTACAGCTACATTATCGATTGGTGTTAGTGCTATGGCGAAGAAAAAAGCGGTTGTAAGAAACATGGCAGCAATAGAAACACTTGGGTCAACAGAAATTATTTGTTCTGATAAAACTGGAACCATTACAACTAATCAAATGGAAGTTATCCGTCTTTTTGTCAATCATAAAGATTATTTGGCAAATGATTTTGATTTTAAAAATCATGATATTTTAACTAAAATAGTTGGCTTATGTAATAATGCAGTATTAGATGAACATAAACGTTATTATGGCGATGCCGTCGAAGTAGCTGCTGCTAACTATTTAACAAAGTACAATATTTTAAAGGAAAATTTAGGGGAAAATAGTCCAAGAGTTATGGAAATTCCTTTTGATTCAGAAAGAAAAATGATGAGTACCATTCATCAAAGTGGTCAAGAAAAATATATGTATGTGAAAGGAAGCTTGGATTCCATTTTAAATAGAAGTTCTTTTATTTTAATAGATGGTAAAGAAAAGAAGCTTGGGAGAGATGATAAAAAAGCTTTGGTGGAAAAGGAAAAAGAGTATTCTAATGAGGCTTTAAAAGTATTAGCATTTGCTTATAAAAAAGTAGATAAAGATATTTGTGCTGATGAAGAATATCAGAATGAAGAAAATAATCTTGTTATTGTGGGACTTATTGGTTTTAAAGACCCAGCTCGTACTAGCGTTAAAGAGGCAATTCAAGTTTGTAAGAGTGCTCATATTGATGTTTATATGATTACCGGTGATAATATTGAAACAGGTATTGCGATTGCTAGGGAAGTAGGTATTATTGATAGTGATAATAGGGGAATAGAACTTAGTTCGTTTGAACATATAACGGATACAGAAATGAGGGAACTTGTTAAAAAGTATCGTGTTTTTGCTCGAGTTACACCTGAACAAAAATATCAGATTATTAAATCTTTAAAAAGTGAAGGTAAAGTAGTTGCCATGACAGGGGATGGTGTTAATGATGCTCCGGCGATGAAGCTTGCAAATGTAGCTGTTGGTATGGGAAAAAATGGTACAGATGTCACGAAAAATGTAGCCGATATTTTGCTTTTAGATGATTCTTTTTCAACGATTGTTACAGCAGTAGATGAAGGCAGAAGAATTTATGATAATGTTATTAGTAATGTTTTGTATAATTTATCCAGTAATTTTACCGAAATAGCAATTATTATTATTGGTATGTTTTTAAGTCAAAATATTATTTTACCTTTACATGTTTTATATATTGATTTAGTAGCCGATACGGTTCCTTCTATTATGCTTGCTTTTGAAGGTGCTTCTAAAAAGAATATGAAAAGGAAACCAAATGGGCTTAATAAACCAATTTTTACACCATACTTTTTATCTTTTTTAATTACTTCAGTTATTGTTGAGGCTGGAATATCAATGATTGTTTATGCTCTCTTTGTAAGTGAGTCAGTAGAACTTGCACAGACCCTTGCTTTACTTAGTATTGTAGTAAATGAATTTATTTTTGCTTATAATTGTCGTAGTTTAAAAGAACAAATTAAAGATAGAGGCTACTTCTCTAATAAATATTTGAATATTGGTATATTTATTTTACTTGTTGTACAATTACTTGTATTTTTAACACCAATTGGAAAAATATTTTCGTTAACAGCAATTTCTATTGGAGAGTTTATCTTTGTTATTATTGTTAATATATTTAGTTTTGCTATTATAGAAATTTTAAAGCCTGTTTTAAATAAATGGTTTAGAGATGAGTAAAAAAAGTCCGGTTA
>CALWAA010000046.1 GCA_944372725.1 uncultured Bacilli bacterium
GAGAGATTTGTAAATGATGAAGAAGTAAGAGGAATTTATGATAAAATAAATGATGTAGAGAGAGATGCCAAAGAAAGAGGAATGGCGGAAGGTCAGATTGAGGGTAGACACTCTGAAAAACTAGAGATAGCCAAAAATTTATTAAAAATGAATTTGGATATTGATAGTATTACTCGTGCGACAGGTTTAACTATCAATGAGATTGAAGCACTGAAATAGTGCTTTTTTAGATTAAATAGCTTTTAAGCATTTCTTTTTGATAGAGTTTATATTATAATAGTAATAGGTGATGTGTGTGATAACAAAAGATAATAAAAAAGAAATTATTAAAATTATTTGCTTTGCTGTAGTTTTAATATTTGCTTTTATTCATATTAAAGAAATATGGAACTTTTTGGGATTTTTGATTAAGCTTTTAATGCCTTTTATAATTGGTATTGTTATAGCTTTTGTTCTTAATATTTTGATTAATTTGATAGAAAAAAAATTACTGAATAAATCAAAAATGAGTAATAAAAGTAAAAGAACGATTAGTCTTATTTTATCTTTAGCAATTATTTTTACATTTATTATTATCTTGTTGTTATTAATTATTCCTCAACTTAAGAATACTGTAGAATTGTTTGTAGATAATATGCCAATGTATGAGGAAAATGTTAAAGAATTATTAGATAAATTTAATATTGACCCCAATATTGTGGTAGAAATAGAAGAAGGAGTTAAGAATTTTGGGGATGTAGCAATTGACTTTATTAAAAATAATAGTGATAAAATATTAGAAATTACTTTAGGGGTTGCGACAAATGTTATAAGTGTAATTGTTAATTTTGTGATTGCTGTAGTATTTGCTATTTATTTACTTGCCCAGAAAGAAAAATTGTTACTACAATTAAATAAAGTTTTAAGAGCATATTTTCCAACTAGTAAAGTTAGTAAGATTAGAGATATTGCTAAATTATCTAATCGGATTTGTGCTAGTTTTGTTAGTGGACAATGTTTAGAAGCGGTTATTATTGGGGTATTATGTTTTATTGGAATGCTTATTCTTGGTATTCCTTATGTAGCGACTATTTCAGTTTTAATTGGAGTAACTGCTTTAATACCTGTTTATGGTGCTTTTATTGGAACCATTGTAGGAGCCTTTTTAATCTTTATGGTTAGCCCTATTAAAGCATTAATATTTGTTATTTTTATTCTTATTTTACAACAATTTGAAGGAAACTTAATTTATCCGAAAGTGGTTGGTAAATCAGTAGGACTTCCTGGTATTTGGGTGTTTATGGCAGTAACTATTGGGGCAAGCTTAGCAGGTGTTATTGGTATGTTAGTTAGCGTTCCTATTGCTTCTATTTGTTACAGTATTATTGCAACTGATGTCAATTATCGAACAGAAGCTAAAAATAGTAAGAAAATTATTGTGAAAAAGAAAAGTGTTTAAGTGGTGTTATGCATCTAATTCATTTAATGAGCTTTATGCTCTTTTTGTTTGACTTTCCAAATTAGTAGTGTTATGATAATTGCCTAAATGAGGGGATTATATGGTATTTCATACTATAAGTGAAGTAGATAATTTTATTCATTCTTTGGTTTATTTAGGTCAAGGTTCACAAGGTGTTTGTTATAGGGATAAAGATTCTAAGTTTGTATATAAATTTTATCATAGTTATTTTGATGGTGATTTTGAAGCTGGTTATGAAAAAGAAACAATCCTACAATTTAGAGATATTGTGTCTGCTACTTTTGTTTTTCCTAAGGATGTTATCATGTTAGAACATCAAGTAATTGGAGATGTTACTTTCTATAAAAGAGCGAAAAATTTATGCCAACTTAATCCACTAGATGTTAATCTAAATCATTTTATTAAATTAATTAGATTGGCTATCAAAGATATAGATACTTTATCTAAGAGGGGTATTCAAGCTTATGATATGATGTATAACATTTTAATGGGATATCGTATTTATATTATCGATACTTTAGAATATAGCATGGGGCATAAAAGTTATGAGGAATTATTAAGAAGTAATTTATATGGTTTTCATTTAGAAGTAATGTATTTTTTGGTGGATGGATTGTTTTTAGAGGTGGTTTATAGTCATTCTAAGTTAAAAGATATGTATCAAAGTAGGGGAAAAGATGGTTCTATTGTTGATTTTATAGTTGAATTTAAAAATCATTTAGAAAAATTACTTGGAAAAGATATTGTTTATTTAAGAGAGGCAAAAGTACTAAGGGATAATTTTTTAGATGAAGAACAATTAAAATATGAGCGAGATATTATGGTGTTAGAAAGATTATTAAATCATAAGGGATAGGTTTTATTCCTTTTTTCTTTGGATAAAATATGATATAATTTTGATAGATATTAGAGGTGGATATATGAAAAAAGTTATTTTGGTTGATGGTAATAATTTGATGTTTCGAAGTTATTATGCGACAGCTTATACAGGAAATATTATGCGAAATAGTAAGGGATTTCCAACGAATGCATTATATGGATTTACTTCGATGATGAATAAAATTATGAATGAAGAAAATCCAGAGTATATAGCAGTTGCTTTTGATATAGGTAAAAATTTTCGGAAACAAAAATATGATTTTTATAAAGAGGGTAGACAAGCAACACCTGATGATTTAATTAAACAAATGCCTGTTGCGAGAAAAATATTAGATGCGATGGGGATTCAATATTTGGAATTAGAACCATATGAAGCAGATGATATTATTGGGACACTTGCACGTATGGCAGAAGAAAATAAAGAATATGATGCGACTATTATATCTAGTGATAAAGATTTGTTGCAACTTATTAGTTTTGATGTTGATGTAAAGCTTTTAAAGCAAACTGGTTTTATTAGGTACAATGAGACTACTTTTAAAGAAGATTATGGAATAGAACCAATAAAAATAATTGATTTAAAAGCTTTAGCAGGAGATTCTTCTGACAATATTCCGGGGGTTAAAGGAATTGGTGAGAAAACAGCTTTAAAATTACTTCAAGAATATGGTTCTTTAGAAGGTATTTATGAAAATATTGATTTAATTAAGGGAAAAACGAAAGAAAAATTAGAGCAAGACCGTGATAATGCGTTTATGAGTAAAGAAATTGCTACTATCTATAAAGAGGTTCCTCTCAATATTACTTTTGATGAGATTCAGTATAAAGGGGCCAATGAAAGTGAACTTGGGGATATTTTTGAATCTTTAGAATTTTATTCTTTGCTTAAAAATTTTCATAAAAAAGAAGTAGTAAAAGATGATATAGAATATGTAGAAGTAGATGATTTATCAAAGTTGGTTCTTGGTGATGAAGTAAGTATTTTTATTGAAATTAGTGATGAGAATTATCATAAAGGAAATGTTTTAGGAATTGGACTTAGTGATAAAGAACATAATTATTTTTTAGATGCTAAATATATTTGTGATTTACCTCATATTTTAGAGGGAAAGGTTGTATATACTTATCATGCGAAAGCTTTGAATGTCATTTTTATGAAACATGATTTAGATATTGTGCCAATTAATTATGATTTAATGATTGCAGCTTATCTTTTAAAAGGATTTACCAAAGATGATATTGCTTATCTTATGCATCCAGAGGGAATTAATGTTGAGTTTTATGATGATGCAAAAAAGAATAATTTTAGTGATGTAGAGAAATTAAAGAGTGATATTGTTTTAAAATCTCGTTTTATTTATGATACAAGAGATGCATATATAAATGGTCTTAAAACGGAGTCTATGTATGAACTTTTTAAAGATATCGAAATGCCTTTAATTCAAGTTTTAGCAGATATGGAATTTTTTGGAGTAAAAGTTGATAGTAAAGTGTTAGAAGAAATAAAAGAAGAAGCTTTAATTAAACTAAAGGGATTATCAGAACAGATATATCATATGGCAGGTATGGAATTTAATATATCTAGTCCAAAACAACTTGGAGAAGTATTATTTGAAAGATTAGGCCTTCAAAGTGGTAAGAAAAATCAAACGGGTTATAAAACCGATGCTGCAACTTTGCAAAAACTTAGAGGGAAACATCCAATTATTGATTTAATTTTAGAATATCGCAATTATAGTAAAATTATTTCTACTTATACCGTTAGTTTGGAAAATGCTAAATTTCCAGATGGAAAGATTCATACAATTTTTAAACAAACTTTAACTCGTACAGGAAGACTTTCTAGCGTGGAACCTAATTTACAAAATATTCCAATACGGGGTGAAGAAGGAAGAAAGGTTAGACGTGCTTTTAAGCCAACTAATGATTTATTCTTAAGTATCGATTATTCGCAAATTGAACTTCGGATTCTTGCTCATATATCTGGTTCAAAGGAACTTATCGAAGCATTCAGAAATGATGCCGATATTCATACCAAAGTTGCTGCTGATATTTATGGGGTAGATGAGAGCCAAGTAACGAAACTCATGAGGTCAACAGCGAAAGCAGTCATATTTGGAATTGTTTATGGTATTAGTGGTTTTGGTTTGGGTGAAAACTTAAATATTAGTAGGAAAGAAGCACAAGATTTTATTAATAAATATTATGAACTTTATCCAGGGGTTAAAAAATATATGGATAATATCATTAAAGAAGCTTATGAAACGGGTTCAGTACGTACGTTATTTAACCGGAAGAGAACGATTGAAGAATTAAATAATCGTAATTATATGATTCGTGCTAGTGGGGAGAGAATTGCTCTTAATACGCCAATTCAAGGAACAAGTGCTGATATTATTAAAAAAGCAATGGTTTTGGTCTTCCGAGAATTTAAGAAGCATAATATTAAAAGTAAGATGGTTTTACAAATTCATGATGAACTTGTTATTGATACTATCAAAGAAGAAGAAGAAAAAGTAAAAGAACTTGTAAAAAATGTTATGGAAAATGTTATTAAACTTGATGTGCCTTTAAAAGTAGGTATTGCTGAGGGTAAAGATTTATATGAAGCTAAGTAGGTGATGATTATGAAACATAATTCGTTTTCTTTTAAGGAATTAAAAACTATTTTAAATATAAAAACTTTTTATCATTTAGATGAATTAGAAACTTATGATACTTTTGTTATAACTAAAGCCTATTGTGATATTTTAGATGAGGAACATACTTTATATTTTCCAATTACTATTTTAGAGGAAGATAGTGGGGGAGGATGGTATCCTAAGAGTAGTGATACAAGACAGAATATTAATTATTATATTAAAGAACATCCGGGATATACCTATGTAATAGATGAAGAAACATATGATTTAGTAGAAGATAAATCTGTTAAAGTAATCATCGTAGATAGTATTATGAATAGTATTGATAAACTTTATCACTATATTATGGAACATCGCCAAGTAAAAAGCATTTTAGTAACTGGAAGTGTTGGTAAAACGAGTGCGGTTGGCTTAATTGAAGCGGCTATTAAAGACCATGTTTTAAGAATTTATGCCAAAAGAATTACGCCAGTTATATTAAAGAATTTTATTATTAACTACTTAACTAATGATATTTCTTATATGGTATTAGAAGCTGGTTTATTTCATAAGCATCATGTAGCTTATTTTAGTCAAGAATTAAAACCTTATATTAGTGTTCTTTTAAATATTTTACCAGAACATATGGGAATTGATTCTATTCATAGTGTAAAAGATATTGTGGAAGGTAAGATGGAAATTTTTAGATATGCGACTTATGCACTTGTAAATTATCAAGATGAAGAATTGAAAAAATTAGCTTTTCATGATGGTATATGTGAATATGAGAAACATCAGATTGATACGAAAGTAAAAAAAGTATTTGATATTTCGAATCTTCATGATGGTATTTGTTTGTATGTACATACTAATTTATCAAAGATTCAATATCAAAGTGCTTTTGTTGTTGCCTCTATTTTGAGTATACCTGATGATATTATTATGGAAAGATTAAATACTAGTACACCAGTGGAAAATCGGGTTTGTAAACAAAAAATATTTGGTCATGATATTATTTTTGATGGTGATGTTTCAGGTGTAGCGCGTTTTAGATTATTTACAGACCATTTTTATCCTAAAGCAGTGCTTGTTCTTCGGCATTTGACAACGGGTGGGGAAGAAGAGGAAGATTATAGTCAGTTTCCGCTATATTTTGAACGCTTTTCTCATGTTTATATTTTTAAAGATATTCCACAAGCTAAAGTGTTTTCACATGATAATGTGATTTGGGTAGATAATCATGATTTTATTAAAGAACTTGATTCTGATGTAGCTATTTTTTATCATTATGGCAGTTATTATCGTAAATATAAAGAGTTTCGTTTAGAATATTTAGAAGAGGAGATTATATGAAAAAATTACTTTTAATTCATGGTTGGGATTATGATAATTATTATGGTAGAGTTACCGAAGAAGCTTGGAATAATCGGGGAAAGTTTATTGAAGCTTTAGAAAAGCATTTTATTGTCAGACGTCCTGATTTACCAGGTTTTGGTTTAGAGAAAGAACCTAAAGTAAAAGGGTATACTATTTTAGATTACGCTCGTTTTATTCATGATTATATTGTAAAAAATAATTATTATCCAGATTATATTTTAGGTTATTCTTTTGGAGGGGCAGTTGCCCTTACTTATTTGAAGATGTATGGTGGTCATGAAAAATATATTTTGTGTTCACCAGCTTTAATTCGGAATCATAACAATTCTAAAAAATATATGAAAACGCCAAAAATATTAGACCCTATTCGCAATAAAATAAGAGATTTTTATTTGATTCATAAAGTTAAAGTTCCTGAAATGGTTTATGGTACTAAGTTTCTTAGAAATACTTATCAGTCCATTGTTAGAGTAGAAATTACAAGTTATTTAGAAGAAATAAATCCAAAACAATTTATTATTATATATGGTGAACAAGATGATATGGTTGACCCAAATAGAATGGTAAATTTAGTTAGTGATAAGGTTTTAAAAAGAATTCACTTTATTAAAGGTGGAGGTCATGATATTGCTAATACACATACACAAGAGATTGTAAATCTTATTCTTGATTTTGATAAGGAAAATGGAAAGAAGGATAAATCTTGCCAGAAATTGCAGAAGTAGAAACAGTTAGAAATACTTTAAAGAAAAGAATATTACATAAAAAAATAAAAGAAGTAGAAGTGTATTATGAGCCGATAATTGAAAGTAATCTCTTTTCTTTTAAAAATGATTTAATTGGTGAATCTTTTATTGATATTAAAAGAAGAGGAAAATGGCTTATTTTTGAAACGGAAAAGTATTATTTATTGTCGCATCTTAGAATGGAAGGTAAATATTTTATTAAAGATAGGAAAGAGGCTAAAGCAAAACATGAACATGTTATTTTTATCTTTGATGATGATACTACTTTAAGATATGCTGATACAAGAAAGTTTGGTAGAATGCAATTGATTTTCAAAGATGAATTAGAACAAACGGAATGTATTAAGAAACAAGGATTAGAACCTAGTGATGAAGCTTTAACTGCAGATTATCTACTTCAAAAGTTTCAAAATAAGCATATTCCGATTAAAACAGCATTACTTGACCAAACCATTATTAGTGGGCTGGGCAATATTTATGCAAATGAAGTTTTGTTTTATGCTAAAGTAAATCCTTTGAAGAGTGCGGGAAGTCTTACAAAAGATGAATGTGAGAAAATTTGCGAAGGTGCTTGTGAAATTATAAAGGAAGCAATTGAAATGGGTGGTACAACGATTCGAAGTTATACATCTAGTTTAGGAGTAACGGGAAGATTTCAACAAAACTTAAAGGTTCATAAACGTGAAGGAGAAGATTGTTTGGTTTGTGGGACAAAGATTCTTAATGTAAAAGTTGGAGGAAGAAGTACTTATTATTGTCCTAATTGTCAAAAATAAAAGCAATAAACTATTCAAAAAAGATTGGTTTATTGCTTTTTT
>CALWAA010000047.1 GCA_944372725.1 uncultured Bacilli bacterium
AATCTTTGGAAAGGCTTGATAAAAACTTAAAAAGTAATATAAATTAGTTTTAGTATATCCTTTTCCATAAATTTTAGTTAAATCTTTTGCTAATCCTCTTATGACTTCATCTCCATAATCTGCCCTAACTTTTCCCTTTAATTCTTCTTCGGCTATTCTTTTACCAATAAGCCAATTTCTTTTTACAAGAGCAACATTTACTGCTTTATATGCATGTTCTCTTGCTTCATCAATAATTGTACAAACATCTTCTAAAATATTCTCAGTTGTTTTTAAATTTTCTTTTAATTTTGTTTCCATTTTTCCTCCCTGATTTTTATTTTTCATTCCGACATATATTATCTCATAACTAGAGCAAAAGTTCAAGAACAAAAGTTCGACAAAATTTGACAAAATTAAATACTATAATTATTGATTTTTAGGTGTTTTGAGATTGTTCAAACAGTGCGTGAAAAATTCAAGAGTAATTAAAAATAGTGGCTATTTACCACTACTCTTTTTGATATTACATTTCTTTTTAATAATATCTTCTTCTTTATAACATTTATTCCATCTATCTAAATTTAGACCATATTCATTTAATAAGCCATATTTTAGATAATCTAAAGTTTCTTCCGTTTCTGAATATCCTTTGTAATACCCATTTTCTTCTTGCATATGTATCACCCATTTTTATTATGGGTTAATTTGCTTTAATTATGCAGTGCTTAAAGTTATTTCCAAAGTTTTAGATAAATCAATAATTTCTCCTACCGGTAAATTAAAACTACTTACTACTCCATAACCATTAAAAGTATATTTTAAACCGATTAAATTACAGAAATTCATCACTTCACTACTACTCCATCCTGTAATATCTGGCATTGTAAATTCCGTACCATTAGTTAAAATAAATATTTTACTTCCTGCTAAAACTTTAGTTCCTTTTAATGGATATTGATTAATGACTGTATTTCCATTTCCTAAAGTTATTACTTTCAAATTTAATTTTTCAAGTTCACTTACAGTCGTTTCAACATTACTACTCATGTAATTGCTTAATTCTATTATTTTCGATAAGTCAACATCTGATTCCGTATTGGTGATATTAGCATAATTAGCAATACTTTCTACAGCATCAGTTACAACACTAGCAACTGCAGATGCTCCACCATCAATTTGTTTTACAGATACATAAATAATATATTCTGGATTTTCATAAGGAAAAATTCCGGCAAAAGAACGAATATAATTAGTTGTTCCTGTTAAATATCCACCTGATGCACTAGCAATTTGGGCTGTACCTGTTTTTCCTGCTAAAGTAACATTATTTGGTTGCCAAACAGTCGACAAACCATTATATACTACATCATACATCAAACTATAAACTTTTTTAACAGAATCACTAGATACTTTTCTTCCTAACTCAGTTCTTTTTCCTTCATATGTTACATCGCCATTTTCATCAACAATCTTATCGACAATATATGGTTTTAGCATGATTCCATCATTGGTTAAAAGGCTTAAAGCTTGAAGTGTTTGAATTGGAGTGGTTGTAATACCTTGACCAAAAGAGGCCGTTGCTATTTCTGATTCATAAGTTAATCTTAAAACACCACTTTCTTCCCCAGGAAGTTCAATTCCCGTTTTCGAACCAAAACCTAAAGATTCATAAAATTCTTTTAAAGTTCCCTTTTGCTTTTCTTCTAATTTTAAGGCTAGATTAGTAGCTCCGACATTGGATGAATAAGCAAAACCAGTATCATAATTAATCATACCCCATCCAGCATTATTAAAGTCATAAATTTTCGCACCTGCTACTTCAATCGAACCAGACATGAACTCTTCTTCCCCATCATACACCCCATTTTCCATCGCTGCTAACCATGAAAAAATTTTCATTGTGGAACCTGGTTCGTAAGTATATCCTACTAAAGGATTGACATAATTGGTTAATCCTTCTAAAGTATTCGGATTAAAATCTGGACTAGAGGCACTTCCTACAATTGCTCCCGTATTCGCATCCATGACTGTAAATGTTGCCCATGTAAATTCGTTATTTTCTTCTAGTTTGGTCATAGCATCTTCTAAAATTAATTGAATCTGTGAATCTAAAGTTAAATAGATATCACTGCCACTTACTGGGTCAATAGTATAATAGGCCTCTCCCATTTGGTAACCATAAGCATCTTTTTGATACATAGTCTCTCCATCGGTACCTTTTAATTCTTCATTATAATAGGATTCAATTCCCATTTCGCCCACTATTTCTCCAATATCATTCATTCTAGCATAGCCAATAATATAAGAGGCGGCACTGCCTTGTTTATAATATCTTTTACTACCACTAATAAAACCAATTCCATCTAAATCTAATGCTTCTATTTCCGCTTTTTTATTTTCACTTAAATCTCTTCCGGCCGTACCAAACTCTACTTGATAAGCCCCTTCTACATTTAATCTTCTTAAAGCGTATTCATAATCCATATCTAATACTTCTGATAATGCTTTAGCAGTTTTTTCTTTGTCTACGACATGCTGTGGGTTATCCGCATCAGTTGTTCTTGATTCACTTAGGTAAGCAATTAAAGTATAAGAATTAACATTTTTAGCTAAAACTTCCCCATTTATATCATAAATGTTACCACGGGATGCATAGAGTGTTTCCGTTGTTGTATTTCTTCCTTCTACAAATTCGGCTAAATTTGTTCCATCTACTACAGGACTTAGAGCAACATATGACAATTTTATAATGGCACAAAAAAACGCGAAAAAAAAGAGTACGATAAGAATTTTATTTACTTTTACTCGCGTTCTCTTTTTTTTCATGTTTCACTTCCTATTCATTTATATTCTTGATATTACTATTATTATACGATAATCCACTTTCATTTGCAATACTTTGAATATTTTCGATAGATGCTAATTCATCAATTTGCATACTTAATGCTTCATTAGCATTATTTTGAGAACTAATTTTACTTTCAATTTTTTCTAATTCAATATTAGTTTCTGATAAAAGAGCTTTCGTATAAACCCAAGATGTAGGCATAACAATAAAACCGAAAAAGACAACTAAAAAAGCCATCATTTTTTCTCCTTTTAATAGTTTAATCCTTTTTACTCTTTTTGTTCTCATCTTCTATATCCTTTCTACAATTCGCAGTTTTGCACTTTTACTCCGAGAATTTTTACTTAATTCTTCTTCACTTGGAGTTATCGGTTTTTTATTAACTAATTTAATTAAAGGCTGGTATTCTAAAGGAATATCAGGCATTCCCTTAAATATTTCATCCACTTCACTATATTTTTTAAATATGTTCTTTACAATTCTATCTTCTAGAGAATGAAAGGTAATGACGCATATTCTTCCGCCTTTATTTAGTCTTTTAATAGCATCTGGTAAAGCTTTTTCAATTGCTTTTAATTCCCCATTTACCTCAATTCTTAAGGCTTGAAAAATAACCCGTTCCGGATGATGTTTGTAAAAATAATTAGCACCAACACCATGTTTAATAATTTCTACTAATTCTAAAGTATGAGTAATTTCTTTATTTTTTCGGTATGAGGCGATTTCTCGCACAATATCCTTGCTTCTTGGCTCTTCAGCATATTCATAAAACAATTTAAGCAAATCTTCTTCTTTGTAATGATTTATGATAGTAGCCGCTGTAAGAGTACCAGTCCTATCCATTCGCATATCAAGTGGTGCATCTTTCATAAAGCTAAATCCTCGATTTGCATCATCAATCTCGGGACTAGATAAGCCTAAATCAAATAAGAAGCCATCTACTAACCCAACACTTTCTTCATCTAACTTTTCACCCAAATACATGAAATTAGAATGAATGATTTTAAAATTAGAAGAAATACCCTTAAGTAATTGATGCGAATAGCTTATTGCTTCACTATCCGCATCAAAGGCGAATAATTTACCCTTTTTTATTCTTTTTAAAATTTCACTACTATGACCAGCATATCCTAGTGTGGCATCTACATACACGCCGTCATCTTTGATATTTAATCCCTGAATCGCCTCATCAAGCATAACACTATAATGTTTCATTTTACTCTCCATTAAATAAGTTTTCAGCGACACTTTCTAAAGCGTCTTCATATTCTTCATTGAATTTATCCCAATTCTCTTTAGACCAAATTTCAATGCGGTCATTTGCGCCGATTATGACACACTCTTTTTCTAAACCGGCGTAAATGGCCTGTTGGGAAGTAATATTTATGCGACCTTGGCGATCAAGATTGCAATTAGCAGCGGCAGAAAAGAAAGATCTTACAAATACACGGGCATCTTTTTTCGTAAATGGTAAATTTGCTAATTTGTCGACGATTTTTTGCCATTCGCTTATTGTGTAGATGTATAAGCATTTTTCTAAACCACGTGTAACA
The DNA here is from genome assembly GCA_944372725.1 of uncultured Bacilli bacterium. GTDB lineage: Bacteria > Bacillota_I > Bacilli_A > RF39 > UBA660 > Caccenecus. The sequence goes on from CALWAA010000047.1 coordinate 4,384, forward strand.
ATAAAAGACTCACCTAAACTACTACGATAATTTGAGGGAATTACAAGTCTATTTTTATCATCAATATTATGACGATACTCGCCCATGAACATTTTCGGTCCCCCACTTTCTACCACAATGTACCACTGCTTACCATAATATTACCAAAACTAATCTTTTTTGTAAAGCTGAAAGTGTTCGCTTGTTTCTATTTTTTTAGTAGTTTACGCAAATTTTACGAAATTAAAAAAGAGCTATTTAAGCTCCTCGTTTTACCTCTTCTATTTCTTTTTGATATAATTCTTTAATTTTATCTTCTCTTTCCTTATTTATACGCCGATTTTCTAAGGCTTTTTCCGGATTATTTTTCAAAAAATCTTCCATTTCTTGAAAAGCTTTCATAATTTCTTCCGGTGAGACTTTAGCAAAATAATCAAAGTCATTATCCACTGGTTCTAAAAACTCACTTAGTTCCTCTTCTTTTAATTTACATAGACTTAAAAACTCATCCATAGTAATTCGTCCTCTTTTTATTAAAAGAGCGGCACTTGTAAAATAATTTTTACTTTGAAATAAAGCTGATGATAATAACCGATTCATCTCTTCCTTTGTTAATTTTCTTTTACTAAATTTTACAATATCTTTTAAAATATTTAATTTATATTTTTCTTCCATCATTTTTCTTTATCCTTACTCTTACCATACTAATATCTAGGTCTTCTGATTTTTCTAAACTTTGTTCTAGTTTTTCTAAACCAATTTTCTTGTTAAAAAAATCTTGATAAGCTTTTAACAAAGCTTGTTCTTCTTCTATTCGTCTTTTCTCATTTATTTCTTCTAATTCTAAATCATCTTGATATTTATTTTCTAAGAAGAAAAGCAACTCTCTTTTTTCTTCACTAATCTTTAAATCACTTAAAATACATAAGTTTTCAGCATCTTTTCTTACCCGATTATTTCTAAATACTCTTCTAGCTTGTTTTAAAATATTTAAATCAGGTTCATTTAACAAAAATTCTTTACATAATATATTTGTTCTAATACCATTATTTAAAAATGCAAATGTTAATTCAATTAAAAACTTTTCCCCTTTTTCTTCATAAATTTTCCATAAGGTATTTATTAATCCATCTTTTAAAACTAAATTTTTATTACCCACAATCGTAATAAATTCTAAACGTTTTTCTGGAGATTTTTCTTTATTTGTTACTAGTTTATAAAACGAAGAATTTATAAAGTTAATTCCTAAGTTATCATTTATATGACACATGATAGTATATAAAATTTTATAAATATCCATCTCTTTATCATCTTGAAGTTTTGGAACGTTTATATCAACGACGCATGTAATTATTGTAGCATACAAATCAGCAAATTGATTTCCATATAATTCATAACATTTTATTATCTTTTTAGCTTTTGCTCCCATTTCTAAAATAATAGTATCTTGTGCCATATTAAAGATATTGCGGCTGAATATTGACATAATCTCTTCACGATTTTTTAAAGATTTATTCTTGTCTAATAAATATTTAAAATACCAATTGGAATGGATAAGTGGTGTATTGATACTTGCTTTAAATACTTTATGAAAAAATTGTAATTCATCTATTTGATATTCTTGTTCACATAAAAATCTTAACCATTTTATATACAAACTATCTATTACAATATCCACTGGCAAAACACTCACAAACTCTAAAATAATTTTCCATTCTTCTTTGCTAAAGTCCATTTTATTTAAATAACTTTTTATTAATGGATGATTATTTAAAACTAGAAAGAAATTCCAAGATAATCTTTTTTGATAAGCTTTTTCCAAAATATTTAATAATTCATCATCATTGATATTTCCCTGTTGAAATAACTTTTTCATTTGAGTTACCTTTTTTGTACTAACCTCGCCATCTTGTTCTACTATTTTTAAAACTCTTCTTAAAGTATCCACATTTACTGAATTTTCTTTTGCGAGTTTAATAATTTCTAGTAATTCTTTATTTGTCATGAACCATCACCCTTAAAAATATATTACTATAAAGATATTTCTTTGTCAAAAGAAAAAAGAGGTGAAGCCTCTTTAAAAATATAAAAATCCGCCAAAGATAATTGCAAGTAGAATAAATAAAACAATTATTAAAAATGCGCTACTTTGAAGTCCGCATCCTCCATTATTAGAAGGACACTTGTCTTTACAACATCCCATGGGACACCTCCTTAAGACTAAAAAAGACTAAATGAATGCTCCTACTATGATGACAAGTAAGATAAATAATACTAATATCATCGCAGCACTTAAACCTGTGCCACATCCACAATTATTCATAAATCATTCCTCCTTTATTTGTCTTTTCACTTATATATTATGGTTAAGGTGTAAATTGGTGCGGGATAAAAACCCAATTATTATTTACTTTTTTTGGTGAAAATAAGGATTTATCTTTGTATTTTTCTTGTAATTTTCATATTTAGTTGCTATAATTCTTATTAGGAGGAAATATTAATGAAGAAAAAAGTATTGATTTTAGGAGTATGCAGTTTACTTCTATGTGGTTGTGGTAAAATACCAACATTATCAAATGGCGATGAGGCAGTAGTAACATTTAAAGATGGTGATATGATTAGCGCTAATGAGTTTTATGAGGAGATTAAAAACACCTATGGTTTGGATGCTTTAATTAATATGATTGATAAGTATGTTTTTGAAAAAGAATTTGCTGATGATATAGAAGATGCTTTAGCATATGCGAAAGCTTCTGTAGACCAATTAATTACTTATACTGGTAGTGAAGAAGACGCGCTTACTTATGTTCAACAATATTATGGATATCAAACGCTAGATGCTTATCAAAACTTCGCTTATATTGGTTACTTACAAAGTATTGCTATTACTGAGTATGTAAAAGAAAATATTACCGAAGAAGAATTAAAAGATTATTATGAGAATGAAGTTTATCCAGATATGACAATTTCTCATATATTAATCACACCAGATGTTACAGATGATATGACTGATGAGGAAAAAGAAGAAGAGGAAAACAAAGCAAAAGAAACTATCGAAAGTATTATCGACAAGTTAAATGAAGCAAAAGATAACGATGAAGATATTGAAAGTGTATTTGCTGATTTAGCAAAAGAATATTCAGAAGATGATGATACTAAAGATGATGGTGGTAATCTTGGTGAAATTAACATTGGTGATTTAGATAGTAACTATGATGAATTAATTAAAGCAGCTAGCAAACTTAAAGATGGCGAATATTCAACAGAAGTAATTACTACTGAACTTGGATATCATGTTATTTTAAAAACAAAAACTGGTGAAAAAGCTAGTTACGATGATTCTGTAGATACTATGAAAGATGCAATTACTCAAGATAAACTAAATGAAGACCAATCATTAATGGTAGATGCTATTCGTTATTATCGTGATTTATATGAACTTGATATTATTGATAGTGAAATGGATAGTCAATATAGTATTTATATGAATAATTTAATTAATACTTAT
>CALWAA010000048.1 GCA_944372725.1 uncultured Bacilli bacterium
GACTCCTCCATATCAATTTCTTGTTTGATTACATTAATCATAAGCACCAACCTTTCTTCTAGGTTGATTTTTTCATAAAAACGAAAAAATCAATCATTTCTGATTGATTCCTATATCAAAAGTTCGAATAGTTCGAACAGATTTCCCAATGGTGCCTGTGGTGGGACTCGAACCCACACGATATTGCTACCACTGGATTTTGAGTCCAGCGCGTCTACCAATTCCGCCACACAGGCAAATAACAAACTAATTATAACATAAAATTTCTGTTTATACTAGATAAAAGGATAAGTTTTAGTATATAATAATAAAGTGATGATTATGATATTAAATTTTATTATGATATTTATATTATTTTTAGTATGGTCTATTTTTATGTTAAAAGGAAGATTAAACAATTTAGATAACAATTTTTATAATAAAATAAAAATTACCAATTTAAAGACAACCATATTTAAAATAATTACGAATTTAGCCAGTGCTAAATTTGTAGCTCTGTTATGTTTAATTTTATTAATATTTGTAAAAAATAAATCAATTCCTATTACCATTATCATAAATATGATAATTATGTGGGGATTAATTGGTATATTGAAAAATATTTTTAAAAGAGAAAGACCAAACATAAATAGATTAGTTGACGAAAAGGGTTATTCTTATCCATCAGGACATACAATGACTGCTACAATATTTTATGGTTTTATCATTTTTTTAATCATGATTAGTAATTTAGTGTTACCTTTAAAATGGATATTAACTATCTTACTAGCATTATTAATAATACTAGTTGGGTATACAAGAGTATATTTAGGAGTCCATTATCTAAGTGATGTAATTGGAGCCATTCTTTTTGGAAGTAGCTATTTACTACTGTACATTTACTTTACTTATTTTATTTTAAGTCTTTTTTAAATTTTCTAATTTTGGTGGAATATGATATAATAATGTTACAAAAAGGAGATGTAGTATGGCCAAAAGAAAAGAAAAAGTTATGCCATTTTTAAAATTTTTAGCGATTGCAATGGCAATTATAACAATCATTACGTTATGCTTATTTTATTTTATTGATATATTACCTGGTGAATATTTCTTAGTATTATGTGTACTATTAATATTATTTAATATCATTTTTTCTTGTTTGATATTAGTAAGAAGAGGGGCCAAAAGGCGAGCGGTTGGAACAGTATTATCCATTTTATATATTATTTTATTGGTCCTAGTAATTATTTATGAATTAAATACCATCGGCTTTTTAAAAAAATTAGGCTTTGTTAATTACAAAACAGAAAATTACAGTGTTCTAGTTTTAAAAGATAGTAAATATGAAGAATTATCAGATTTAGATGGTAAGACGATGGGAAGTCTAGAATTTACATCCGATGGATTAAAAGACGCAAAAGAAAAAATTGAAAAAAATATTACTATTGATTTTAAAACAACAAGTGATATTACCGCTTTAAAAGAATCTTTCTTAAAGGAAGAAATTGCTAGCATGTTAATTGAAGATTCTATGTTAGCAATGCTTAATGAAAGTGATAGTAATTTTGCTAATAGTTATAAAGTAATTTATGATTTTTCTTTAGATGTCGAAACAGAAGATATAGCAAGTGAAGTAGACATTACCAAAGATGCTTTTAATATTTATGTTTCTGGAATTGATACTTATGGTTCTGTAAGTAGTGTATCGAGAAGTGATGTAAATATGATTATTACGGTAAATCCTAAAACTCATAAAATTTTAATCACTTCTATTCCCAGAGATTACTATGTAACTCTAGCTGGAAAAAATGCTAAAGATAAATTAACTCATGCGGGAATATATGGAATTGAAGAAAGTGTTGCAACTCTAGAAAATTTATTAGATATTAATATTAACTATTATGTTAAAGTAAACTTTACATCTGTCATTGATATTGTTGATGCGTTAGGTGGTGTAAATGTCTATTCCAAATATAGCTTTACAAGCCAAGATGGATATTACTATAATCAAGGATACAATAGTGTTGATGGTAAAAAAGCTTTATCATTTGTAAGAGAACGTAAATCATTTAGTGAAGGGGATAGAACTAGAGTAGAAAATCAAGCTGCAATGATAGAAGCTTTAATAAATAAAGCAATAAGTCCAAGTATTATAACGAGATATACAAGCTTACTAAATGCTTTATCTAACTCATTCATAACCAATTTAAAAACAGAAGATATCACTAATTTTATTAAAATGCAAATTGATGATATGCCATCATGGGATATAGAAAATATCAGTTTAAATGGAAGAGATGGATTTGATTATACTTATTCTTATGGTGGAACCAAATTATATGTAATGATACCTGATAATGAAACCGTAATTAATGCAACGAATAAAATTGAGACAATATTAAAAGAGGAGTAACATCCTCTTTTTAATAATTGTATAAACGATAAAAATTAATAGATGGTTTATTAAATAGTCTAAAACTAAAATTTTCTGTACCAATACCACTAGAAATATAAAGCATTTGATGATTTACTTCATAATAATCATTAATATAAGTTTGCGCTCCCTCTTTTTTTATAATACCGCCAATAAACGGTATTTTTATTTGCCCACCCATGGAGTGCCCAGCTAATACTAAATCACTATTATCAATATGAGAAATAAAGTCAGGTTCATGCACTAAAGTAATCGTAAAGTAATCATTATTATATAATTCACTAATATCATTCGTATTAGTAAGACCAACAATATTGATTGGTGTATTACTATTATCATATACTAAATAAGAGCTATTATCTAATAGTAGGAAATTAGAATTTTCTAAAATACTTTGATATTCTTCTAAATACTTTTTATCATAATCACCAATAACCGCAAATTTAAACAATCTAGCTTCCAACTTATTGAAATATTTAGTAACTATTTTGATGTCATCATCACTAATATCATCACTATCAAATAAATCTCCCGTAAAAACAAGAATATCAGGTTTAAGCATATTAATTTCTTCTACTAGTTTTTTTAAATCATCTTCAAAAGTAGTTCTTCCATAATGAATGTCAGAAAAGTGAATTATTTTGAAACCATTATAATCACCATTCATATTTTCACTAATAATAGCTCTTTCATGAACTACTAATCCTTTTGTATTAATATATCTAGCATAAATAAAAAGAAGAAATAAAATAATGATGAAAAAAAGCAATATTTTAACTCCTCTTCTAGGTTTAACTTTAATTTTTTTCTCCATAACTTATCCTCCAATTAAAGAAAGAAGTAACAATAAAATAACACATAAAGCATTATGAAACATATGTGCAAAATAAGAAGTATAAATATTATCTGTTTCATAAAAAGCTTTAGCAAAGAAAAATCCTAGGGCACTATATGGAAATAAATATAATAATTCTTGCCAATTAAAAGTACCATGAGATAGCAAAGCAAAAAAATTAGAAATATGAGCAGACCCAAATATGAGAGCCGTTACAATTGCAAAAACATACCATTTCGAAAAAGCTTTTTTAAAACTAGCCCGAAAAGTAATTTCTTCAACGAGTGGTCCCACAAAAACCATTGTAATGATACTACTAACAGGATAAAGAGCAATTAAATTTCGATTAGCTTCTTCATTAGTTGCAATATCTCCTGAAAAACTAGAAACGATGATATTACAAATAAACATAATTCCCAGACCAATAATCCAATTTTTTAAAGCAATTTTAAGATATTCTTTTTTAAAATTTTTAAAATCATGAATTAATCTTTTGCGATAAAGAATACCCAAAACTACTAACAATAAAACATATACAAATATTTGGGCAATTGTTGCGATAACAATATTGCTATGATAATAAAAATCTGCTAAAAGAATAGAGGCGATTATCATTGTAACAAAGTAAAGTAAAATAGTACCTAATCCTTTTAAAAATTCTAATATTTTAATCTCTATATTCTCCATCATATCAACCCTTCTTCTAAAATAAATATAACACAAAAAAGAGAGAATATACAACATATTTAGACTAATTTTACAAAATACCAATGTACTTATTGATATTTTACCAAAAATTAGTTATAATAAATAATAGAAAAAAGGTAAAAGGAGGAAAAGATATATGAAAGAAGCAACAGGAGAATTAAATATGACAGTTATTACTGTAGTAGCAATCGCGGCTGTAGCTGCATTCTTCTATGCGTTTGTATGGCCAAACATTAAGACATCAATTAATAGGAGTACCATTTGTGCTAGTGCATGGGGCTGTACAAATTGTGATGGTAAAAATTGTACCTGTACCTATTGTAAAGAAGATGGTGACGAGTATAATTGTACACAAACTGCTACTATTACTTGTCCAGACCAATCTAACAGTGGAAACAACAGTACCAATGGTAGTAATTAAAAAGGTATTTTAAATTATTTGAACTAATTTAAACTATAAAAGGAGGAAAATATGAAAGAGGCAACAGGGGAACTTAATTTAACAGTAATTGTTGTTACAATAGTGGCTTTGTTGTCCTTTTTTTTCTTCACAATATTATGGCCAACTATCAGAAGTAACTTTGCCAAAGAGACTAGGTGTGATGAAGCAATTTGTCCATGTCCTGAAAAAGATTCACAAGGAAATTGTGTTGTTCCTGAAAATGGAGAGGTGACTTGTACTTATACTGATAGCAACGGCACAAAGCATGATATTACATGCGCTTGGAAAGGCTAATTGAGGTGGTAGAAAGAAATGAAAGAGGCAGTAGGTGGCGTATCATTATTTAACATTGTCATTGTCTTTGTTCTACTTTTTGCTGGTTATATCAGTCTATCAATTAACTATTCTAAGGCATATAATGTTAAAAATGAAATTATAAATATTATTAAAAATCAAGGGGGAGTATGTACTTCTGCAAATCCGAATAGAGATAATAATTGTTATAATTTTAAAGAGCAAATCACAGATTATTTCAAGGAAGCAAATTATCGAAGTACCGGCGAATGTGATATAGATGAAGGATGGGTTGGCTTTAACAGAGAAGGATTAATTGATTATAACAATTCTGCTTTTTGTGTAAGAGCCGTAAGAGCAAATACCAATTCAGAACTTCCAAATGCCCTATATTATCAAATAAGAGTATTTTATCAATTAGATTTACCGGTAATTAACAACTTTTTTGAATTTGTCATCTATGGTGAAACGGGAAGAATATATGAGCCAAATGAGTGTACAGAAGACGCAAGTAGTTACCCATGGTGTAGTGAGGTGAATTCATGAGACATACAATAGGAGGAACATGGTTATTAGGACTAATGATTGTTTTTATCATGTTATTTGTAGGTTTTATTGTATTAACCATCAACTATTCAAGAACAGTTAAAATAAAAAATGAAATGATTGATATGATAGAAAAATATGAGGGCTTAAATAATTCATCTGTTGAGCTCGTCAATAATTATCTTCGGTATACAGGATATGACGCAACTGGAGTTTGTCTAACAGATGAAAATCAAACAGGTGTATATGGGGCATTAGATTTAGACGGAACGATGTTAGAACCAGCTCGTGAAGGCGTTAGATATTATTATTGTGTAAAAAAGTATGATGGAGCTAATACTAGTAATTATTATCAAATCACCGTTTTTTATAAATTTAATTTACCAGTGATAGGAAATGCTTCTGGTTTTACAGTGAAAGGAAGTACAAGCAATTTTCAATCAAACGATGATTCAGAATATGAAGATTCAATAGGAGATTAGAAAGAGGGAAACAACATGAATGTAATTGTATCAAATAAATATCAAAATATGTTAGCAACATTAGATATAGATGTTATAAAAAGTATTAATGGTGAATTTGAAGTTGAAGAATTAGCCAGTATTTTTACTAATTTTTACTTTAATAAAATGATTATTGATATTACCGCAATTAAAGGGTATCAAAATATAAAAAATATTCAAAAATTATCTGTCAATTTCGACCCTAGTAAATTAATATTATTATTAGATGATTCTGCTATGGTAAATAGTGGTGGATATTTATCGGGATTAGTATCTATGGGAATATATAATTTTACCAGAAATATTAATGCTGTAAAATTTTTAATTGACAATCCCAATTCATACAAAGATGTAGCTCAATATCATAATTTAAATGGCAATGATGACGGTACTGTATTAGAATATGATACTTTTACAGGTACTGGAAGTGGAGGCCTTAGAATTGTTGGCTTTAAAAATGTAACTGCTCATGCTGGTGCAACAACACTAGTTTATATGCTAAAGCGTCATTTAGAAGTAGCGTATAATGTGATTGCCCTAGAAGTAGATAAAGAAGATTTTAAATATTTTAATGATAAAAGCTTAAAATCGACTACCTCACTTGATTTAGCGTTTAATATTGCTAATAATCCCGATGCAGAAGTAATATTAGTAGATTTAAATGATTCTACCCAAGGTAATTTATGTAATGATATTGTTTATTTAATTGAACCAGGACTAATAAAGTTAAATAAATTAATCCGTCAAGATAGAGAAGCCTTTGAAAAATTAAAAGATAAAAAAATTGTTTTAAATAAAAGTGTCTTAAATAATAAAGATATCAATGATTTTGAACATGAATCAAATAGTAAAGTGTTCTTTAACATTCCTTACTTAGATGATAAAAAAGAACATGAACAAATATTAGATGACTTTTTAGTAGCCCTTGGTTTTTCCAGATTAAACAGCAGTAGTTCTGGAAAAGCTAAATTATTTAATATTTTTAAATAGTTACTTAACATAAGTAGCTTTTTTTAGTTTTAAAAACTTTATTTTGCTGATATAATATTAAGTAAGTGAGGATATTATGAAAAAAATTAGTTTATTATTCATTCTAATAATCGTTTTAGTTGGTATTACTACTCTTACTACTTACACATTAATGCATCAAGATATAAAAGGGGAAGAAACGATAAAAAAAATAAAAAGCATTGAAAAAGCAACAAGCAATATGACATCAAACGAATTAAGTGAAATTTATAATATTGAATTAGATGGAAAAAGACACAAATTAAAATGTGTCTATCGTGTTAATTTTGAAAAAAAAGAAGCATCTATTAACTTAGTTTTATATTTAGATGGTTTTGAAATATTAAATAAAGAAATAGAAGATAATTTTAAAGCAGAAAAAATAGAAGAAATATTTAATGATGATACAGATAATAATTTAGTAATAGAAGAATCAAATATAAAAATAATAAATTCTGATAAAGACTATTTATTAGTAGAAGTATTTACTAATATAGATAGTTTAAAAGGCGAGTATTTTATATGGAATGCAAATAGAAAAGCAATTTTGGAAAATGTATTAGTATATGATGAAGCTTTAGAATACAGCAATATAACAGATGAAGATTTTGATATTTTTTATGCTGATGATAAGCAAGTATTAGCTAAAGTAGAAGATAATCGTATTTATGCCCTAGAAGAAAAAGAAGAAGATAATCTCATTTTAGAAGAATATATTTATACTATAAAGAGTGATAAAGCCCAAAAAGAATTAGTGAATACTTATGAAGTAGAAAAAGAAAAATAAAAAAAGCCCAAATAGGGCTAAATAACAAATAAAAAAACATTTATTGTTTGAATTAGTAGAATTTGATATTAGTTAAGTAAAGGAAGTATATCAAAGAATGGAAAAGAATATTCAAACAAACTAAATGTTCGAGAATGTATACTACAACAAAAATAATGTTTTGTCAAGCAAAAATTTTAATTTTTTGCTTTTTTTGGTGTGCCGTGCATGGCATATATCTAGTTGGTGAAAGTCCAATACACGCGTAGGTATCGACGAAG
>CALWAA010000049.1 GCA_944372725.1 uncultured Bacilli bacterium
TTAATATCTTTTTCATCTAGTGTTACTAATTTTCCATAAAACTTTTCACACTATCTTCGCTTCTTAATAATACCATAAATTGAGGCAAAAATAAAGAGAAGATGGAGTTGTCTTCTCTTAAAATGTGAGTTTGAGTTATATGTTTATTAATTGTAATAGTTTATAGAGTGTGTATGGATTTTCTTATTCTATTTTATCACTTCTCCTTTCATGACTAAAGTATACTAAACAAATGTGTTCATTTTATGTTTATTTCAAGTAAGATTAAAGAAACGTAAACAAAAGAAAAAAGGAAGATAATATCCTTCCTTTTAAAAAGTGTGAGTTTGAGTTTATATGTTATTTTTCTTGTATAGGTTTATAAAGTGTGTATGTTTTTTTAAATTCTACCTATCACTTCTCCTTTCATGATTAAAGTATACTAAACAATTATGAACATTTTGTGTAATTTTAGTGAACATTAAAGGGTTTACACTATCTTTTTATTTTAAAATAAAATGTTGACCCTTTCTTAGCTACACTTTTAACACCATAATCAAATTTATGTTTAGAAAGAATTTCTTTTACGATTGATAAACCTATACCTGTTGATACAACATTCCTTTGATGTTTCTTATCACTCTTATAATATTTATTCCAAATATATGGTATTTCTTCTTTCTTAATACCTTTACCAGTATCACGAACTTCAAATAAGTATTCTTTCTTACTTTCAGTTAACGTAACATAAACTTTTTTATCATCACCAGTATAATTAATCGCATTATTAACTAAATTGTAAATAACTTGCATCATCTTATTTCTATCTGCCTTTACAATTGCTTTTTCTGGTAATGTCACAATAAATTCATAGTCTTCGGTTGTCTTTAAAATTTCATAACGCTTCATCACTTCATGAATAACTTCACATAAATCAAATTCGGTAATAGTAAGTGTATCAGCATCAGCCTGCATCTTAGATAAATCAAGAATATCATTAACTAACACATTTAATCTTTCTGTTTCTTCAATAATAATATTCAAGTCTTTATCCATTTTTTCCTTATCTTTATAAGAAATATCTCGAACCATTTCCGCATAAGCCCGAATCATCGTAAGTGGTGTTTTAAGGTCGTGGCTTACATTAGCCATTAAATCTCTTCTTAACTCATCAATCTTAGATAAATCTTTTTCTACATGATTTAAAGTATTAGCAAGTTCATCAATTTCCAATACATCGCTTCTTTCAAATTCAATATCATATCTACCCTCACCAAGTTCTTTAGCCTTTTTTGTAATATTGGTTATTGGTTTTGTAATCTTAATAGATAGAAAATAAGAAATAAAACATGCGAGAACAATAATAATAATCGTAATATAAATAAGTTGACTTCTAAGAACAATATTTGCCCCATCAATATCTTCCAAATTAGAATAAACAAAAATATATCCATCATCAACACGAATTCCGGAAAGCAAAGCTTTAGTTTCACTAACACTATTAATAAGTTTAATATTTGAAGTATCTTTCGTACTTGCCATCGCCTCATTCATAAGTTCTGTAATTTGACTATTATTTTTATTTAAGCCACAACCAACCATAAGAGTATTATAAAGAATCTTATCACCCGTATTTAAAGTATATTGAATACAAACACTATTATCATAAGCCATCGCTTCTAATTCTGTTACTAACTCTGTTGTCGTAAATTTACGAATATTATTCACAATATTCTTTATTTTATTTTCTTGATAACGTTCATAAGAAAATTTAAGCAAAATATTTTGGGAAAGCAAAAGCAACAAAAGAATAGTAACACTAAAGATAACTAAGTATAATAATGTTTTAAAGTTAATGCTACTAACCTTTGTCTTTAACATCGAACTTATACCCCATTCCTCGAACGGTTTTAATTACATCACGATACTTACCCAAGTTATTACGAAGAGTTTTTACATGAGTATCAACCGTTCTTTCATCACCATAAAAATCATATCCCCAAATATTAGATAAAATCGCATCACGAGATAAAGCAATATTTTTATTTTTCATAAAATATTTTAAAAGGTCATATTCTTTTGGTGTTAATAAAACTGGTTCATCATCAATCGTTACTTCATGAGCAAGGTCATCTAAAACTAAAGTCTCATACTTATATATTGCTTCTTCCCCTTTGGTTCTTTTAAGAATAGCTTTAATTCTCGCAATTAACTCTTTTGGTGAAAAAGGCTTAGTAACATAATCATCAACACCAACATCAAAACCAACTAATTTGTCAAATTCTTCACCACGTGCTGATAACATAATAAAAGGAACATCTTTAATCTTTTTAATTTCTCGAACAGCTTGATATCCATCCATTTTCGGCATCATAATATCCATGATAACTAAATCAACATCATTATTTTTAACAATCTCTATAGCTTCCATTCCATTTTCCGCTTCTAACGCTTCTATATTTTCTAAAGCTAAATATTCCTTAATAACATTACGTATCAAAACTTCATCATCACAAATTAAAATCTTCATAGCATCATCCTCCAAGTACATCTATATTATAACAGATTTGTGAAAAATAGATGAAAAAAACAACCATTAAGGTTGTTCAATTGTACAACTATATCCCTTAGCCCCATAATATTGTCTAAGTTCACCATAAGTTGTTGGCAGTGTACTTTCTTCTTCTCTATCTAAATCAGCTTTAGTTAAATTTTGTGTTAAAGTAAGCGTTAAAGTAGCATCATCAAAAGAAGGCACACCCGTTACATTTTGATAAGTAACACTCTCATTATTTTCATTTTGGGTTTTAAAAGAATTATATTCATCAATACTACTAAAGGTAAAAGTATAAGTACGTGTAGCATTTCCTGTAAAAGTAGAAGCAGTAATTCCTAATTGTAACGTTTCATCATTTAAAGAACAAGTAAGATATAATTCTGGAACTTCATCTTCTGTTACTATAAGAGTAGCTGATACTGCTGAAGTATTACCCGCTTCATCTGTAACCGTAATTTCTACCGTATACTCGCCAGCCTTAGCAAGATATCCATTAACTGCTTCCGGGTCACTAAAAGCATAAGAACATTCTGTTGCATCTGTACAACTGCTAATAAAATTTTGTGGACTAACTTCCCCATTTACTTGAACAGTGACATCTTTTGGAACAGCACTAGGAAGAGTTGTATCCACAATCGTTGCCGTTCCTCTATAAGCACTTGTACCACACGTAATACTAAAAGTATATTCGTTACCAAGAACACTAGTATCAGTAATATTAGAAGTATCTAAAGAACAATTAGCACTATTAACACCATTAAATGTCGCATAATCGAGAATATTAGTAGAAACTTCACTACCAACTTCTATTTTAACCTCTTTTGGCGTTACCGAAACACTAGCTGGTTTATTCGACATATTAAGGAAAATATAAACCCCTACTCCAACTGCTGCAATAAGCAAAACAATAATGATAACAAAAATAAGTTTATTTGTTTTTTTCTTAGGCTTAGGGTCATCTGTATTCATAGTAGGAGTTGCAACAGGTATGTCTGCAATAGGCGGAACTGTACCAATTTCATTAAATACAGGAGTAGTATTAAAATTATTAATTGTCTCAGGAATATCATAACTAACTGGCTGTACAGGTGGAATTGGCTCAACTGGCGGAATCGTACCTTGACTCATTGCATCTATTGATGGCACTTCCCCTACTGGTGGAACTGTACTAGCAGGTGTAGATATAGAAGTATCCTCTACAGGAGATACTGGCTCTATAGGTTCAACTGGTGGAACTGGATTTATCGTTGGATTAACCGGCTCTGGATTTACTGTAGGTGTTACTGGTGCAACATTTCCATCTGTTCCATTTAAATTTTCTACAGGAGGTACAGGTGGAATATTATTTACATTTCCAATATCAACACTACCTAATGATACCGCATTTAAATCATTATTCCCATTATTGTTATTATTTGACATATTATTATTCATACTATCTAGCCCCTTTATTATATATTAATTATATCCCATAAAAAAACAAAAAGCAATAAAAAACTGATAAACCACAAGTCTATCAATTTTATTTTTCTTCCAAATTCAACTTTTGTGTTTTCTCTAAAGTAACAACTTCTTCACGATAATTAAGAGCAAGTCCAATCGTAAAAATATAAGAAAGTAAATAAAGCCAAATCATCAAAACAACAATACTAGCTAAATTACCATAAAAAACATCATAATTAGCAAAATGAGTCGTATATAAGGAATAAATATAAGTAACAACCACAAAGCCTACTGTTGTAAATATTGCCCCTTTATTTACTTCATTACTATGTATCTTCTTATCTGGAGCCATAGTAAATATAATTTTAATAAAGAAGAAAATAATAAACCAAGAAATAGGCCCTTTAAGCACACTAATTATAAGTGTAATATTAGTTATAATTTTCTCACTAATATCCATAATTTGTAACATCTCAATTATTTTATTCCCAAATACACTAAATATAAGTAAAAACACAAACAAAAGAATAATAATTAAAATCATCACTAATGATTTTAACCTTCTTTTTAAAAACTTGGAATTTTTAATTCCATAAATCATATTCGAACTAGCAATGACACTTGCTGCTCCATTACTGGCGATAATATAAGCGATAATAAGAGTTAAAAAGAAATTCCAATCTGCCGTAATCACCATATTCGTCCCAAGTAACATATTAGCAAATTCTTGACTAAAAGCTTGTGTAATAAAATCATTGATAAATGCTAAATCAAAATGAAAGATAGAAGCAATATAAGTAAGTATTGTTAGCGTTGGTACAATGGAAATCACAAAAGAAAAAGCGAGATGACCTGGTAAGATTTCCATTTCTGGTTTCGTAATAATTTTAAAGAAATTACTAGCACCCCTTTTTATTTTCTCACGCATTTTCATCCTCACTTTTCTTTTTTCCCTTTTTCATTTCATCTGTCGCTTCCAAAATGGCATCTTCAATTGTTTTAACATTATCATTTATCATAGAATAACCAAATTCAGCTCCATACTCATAAGGAAGTTTTTTAAATTCTTTATTTAATTTATGAATATAGTTAGTTACTTGTTTTTGCGTAAATCCCACTAAATAAATCAAGAATTCATTACCATCTGTACGCATAATATCACTATTATCAAGTTGTGTTTTAATTAAAATATTTGCAGCAGCTTTAATTTGTTTATCTCCCTCTTCATAACCAAGCGTATCATTAATAAATTGAATATTATTTAAATCAACAACAATCATAGTTTGTGGATAAACTGTATTATTATTCCAATTATGGATATATTCATTCAAGTAATTTCTATTTTTAAGACTAGTAAGTTGGTCAATAAACTTCATTTTATTATCTTTCTTGATTCTTTTGGCAATCTTAATTCTCTTACTACTCTTATAAAAAATAATAAAGATAACAGCAAAAACAAGTAAAGTAAGTAAAATGTATTTAGCAATTGTACCAAGAATACTACCTGTTCTAACAGTCATAGAATGGCTATACATACCATCATAAATCACTTCATTATTATCCATAACCATTGCATATTTTGTAAATAATTTATAAAAAGCACTATCTGTTCTTGATTTAAATTGATAAGTGGTATTCAAACTATCACTATATCTTTCCGTATAATTTGATAAAGTACTACCAGAATATAAATCAAAAATATTTTTATCAATTACAAGTATAACATCTTTTCTATTTAATTTCTTTAAATCTTTTTCACCTTCATAAGTTTCTATAGTAATACCATCAATACTTTCTAAATAATGATACAAATAACTATTTTCTTCTACATAAACCGTCGAACCAACTAAACTTTCCATACTATTAACAACTAAATGATTTTCATGATTAGCAATAACACTATATCTAACTACTAAATTAGAATCAGCTTCATAATAATCATCATCTAAATTATAATAATTAAAATATAAATCAACATCACCATTTTTGATAGCTCGCTCAAAACGATTTAAATTACGATATTTAGTATAATTAAATTCTATATCACTAAACTCACTAAAGCCATAAAGGTACATTGCAATAATACCCCCATAATTACCACTCATAATCACTTCATAAGGACTATTATTAATAAATCCATAATTATAAGTAACTGATTGCATTGCATCAACTTCTGTTTCACTAATACCTAAAGAAGATGTAAATAGACGAAACTCAGCATCTTTTAAATAAGCATCTAAATTTTCTTGATACCAATTATTATAAAACTTCTCTAAAATACTAGTTAAAGTATCATCATTCCCCCTAATAACATAATAAAGTTTAATATCAGATAAATGATAATTAATAGTATAATCTTGTGCTAATACCTCATCTAAATAAATACTTAAAGGAACAATCATATATTCTATATCTTCATTTTCACTAAAAGCTTCCAATAATTCTTCTTTGCTTTCATATTGCGTTAAAGTAACATTACCCACTACTTCTAAATATCCGCTAATATAAGATGCATCATCACTGATAACACCAATCTTCATACCTGCTAAATCAGAATAATTACTAACAACTTCTTTTTCGGTCCCAACTAAGACATAATGGTCTTCATAAAAGACAAAATCCTTCTCACTTAAAGTTTTAGTAACACCAAGCGTAAGTCCATTGGTATTCTCCCCATAATTAAAAGTTACTGGATTAAGTTCTAAATCGTATTCTCTTTCAAAATCACTTAAAAAATCATAAAATACACCTGTACCCGTATTACCAAACAAATTAACATTATTAACAACATTAATATTATGAACGGTACTAATATTATTATTAATCCATCTTCTTTCACTAGATGTAAGTTTATTTTCATCTGTTAAAACTCTAAAAGCAATTAAACCTATAATAACGACTGCAAGTATTACCACAATTGTAATAATTACACTTTTCTTATTTTTCATAAACTACCTACTCTTCTTCTGTAACTTCTTCCTCTGTTTCAAATTCCGTATTATTATTCCAAACAATACCACCAGTACCAGATACATTTTTAGCACCAATAAGTTGGAAGCCTTCTGTTTCTTCTGTTGCTTCCGCTTCTATCATATATTCTAAATCATAAAAGCTTAAAGTTTCTTCGCTAAAATAATCTAAACTAGAAAGAGCTATACTTTGTCCTTCTACTAAAGTTGTTTCTGGAACAAATGTAATCATAACATAAATACTTTTGCCACTAACTCGCATAGTTACATCTTCCACTATTTCATTTTCTTTAATTTTAGAAATAATTTCGTTTTTCATATCTTCATCAAAAGGATAATCTTCTATTCCCTCTAATCGGTCCCCATATTTAGAGCTAGAATCTCCTACAAAGTATGTAACAACAACTACAGAAATTGCAATTAAACATGCAATTAAAATAAATAACAATACAAATAAAACACTATTTTCTTGCCAAATCTTTTTTAATTTTTTCAAATTCAATTCACCTCATAGTAAATCTATTATAACATTATTTAAAACATAAGACAATTTATAATTGTTTTACAATTTTTGTCAACAAAAAATGTAAATAGTTTACAAACTATCTACAATTTCTTTAAATTTAGCTTCATCCCAAATGGTTATTCCTAGTTCTTGTGCTTTTGTATATTTGCTTCCTGGAGCATCACCAACAATCACGACATCAGTTTTTTTACTAACACTATCGATAGCTTTACCACCATA
>CALWAA010000050.1 GCA_944372725.1 uncultured Bacilli bacterium
TTACTCGCAAAATGTACTTCCAGTACAATGGAACCAAGCCATGTACTTTAGTGCATGGTAGGCGACAGCCTTTGACACTAATTTTTTCCTTTAAAAAAAGCCTAATTTCTGTTATTATATAGGCGGTGAAGTTTATGAATAAACTATTAAAGATAAATGATACAACCATTTATGATATTGATACAACCATTCTTACTACATCTAGTTTTAATTATACGAATGATGCGATATATTATATAAATAATAATTGTGTTGTTATAACTAAAAACAGAACAGCGACTAATTTTGATATCCCCGAAGATTTATATGCTTTATTTTCTTTAGAAGAATTAAAGAATAAAAAAGATTTAACTGAATTTGATGAATTAAAACTTAAAATACTATCTTGTTTAAATAGTAATAATGAAGTGTTTGTATTTATGAATGTATTAACATACTTAGATAATGATTTTAAAGAAAGACTAATAAGATATTTAAAATTAGGAAATAGAAGAATAATCAACTATACAACAGACATAGAAGAAACATTATTATTAGATTACATAGTAGTAATTCATGAAAATAAAGTAATAATAGAAGGCAAAAAAGAGTTAGTATTAAAAGAAGAAAAAATATTAAAAAAATTAGGCTTTAATCTTCCTTTTGCTGTAGAATTATCAAATGGTTTAAAATATTATGGTTTAGTAACTAAAACATACTTTAATAATAAAGAGTTGGTGAATGATTTATGGAAGTAGCAAATATTTTAGAAAACAAGTCAAAAAATCAAATTTATGGTTTAATGGGTAATATTAATCTTACTACTAACAATACAAATATCAGTATTATTACAGACTACAAATTTAAAGGAACAGTAAAAGAATATTTAAATAGTGAAAAAGCCCTTTCTTCTTTAAAAATGGTCTTATTAGAAGAAAAATTCTTATCCAAAACATCAAATGAATGCTCAGTTAGTGAATTAAAGAAAATATCACTTGCTAAAGCTCTAATCCAAAATAAAGATTATATTATTTTAAATTATTTTGAGAAAGAATTAAATTTCCAAGAAAAAAAGTATTTCCAAAATTTATGGAAAAGACTTGCTAATGATTATCATAAAACCATAGTAATATTTACAAATGATATAACTTCTTTTTGGAATATCGCCCAAGAATTATTAATTGTGGATAAATATAAAGTTATTAACACAATTAATAAAAAAGATTATTTTAAATTTATGGATGATATAAATAAGCCAGAAATAGTTAAATTTATTGAATTAGTAAGAAATTTAGGGATAAATATCGAAGACTATCAAGACACATCAGATTTATTAAAAGCAATTTATCGACTAAAGGAGCAAGAACAATGAAATATTTAATAAGTATTGCCTATGATGGTTCCAAGTTTTATGGTTTTCAAAGACTAAAAGGACATGATACAGTTCAAAAGAAAATTGAGGAAGCCTTAAGTATTATTGCCAAAGAAAAAATTGAAATAAAAGGAGCTGGAAGAACAGACCGAGGTGTTCATGCTTATGACCAAAAGGCCACCTTTAATTTAAATATTAATATTGATGAAGAACATTTAAAACTAGCTTTAAATAGTCTAGTGGCACCCTATATTTATATTACTGATGTACAAGTTGTAGATGATAATTTTCACCCAAGATTTCATGTTCTAAAAAAAGAATACATCTACAAAATTAATTTAGGAGAATATAATCCACTTATATATGACTACATGTTTGAACCCAATTATAAACTTAATATTGATAAAATGAAAGAGTGTGCTAAAATATTTAAAGGAGTACATAACTTTAAAAACTTTACTTCAGGAGAAAGAGAAAATTATGAATGCATAATTTATGATATTAAATTTAAAAAAGTAAAAGAAATACTAGAAATAAAATTTACAGGCAAAAGTTTTTATCGGTATATGGTAAGAAATCTAGTTGGGGCTATGCTAGATGTATCAAATAACAAAATAAGTTTAGAAGACATCAAAGAAGCTTTAGAGCATCCCGAAATAAAAAAGCAATTTAAAACAGCTATACCCAATGGCTTATATTTAAACAAAATAGAATATGGAAGTGAAATAAATGCCAAATGATAAAAAAGACATAATGAAAGAATTTATAAAATCATACGAAATATGTGCAAGCTTTATAAATAAAGGAAAAGAATATAAATATCGTATTCAAGATATAAACAAAGCTTTAACATTTCTAATAACGATTATAAATGAAAACAGATTATCCGAAGTTCCTAAATTTTATGTATATAATATCTTATTATTTGCAGAAGTTTATGCAAGAAAAATGCCTCTAAAGAGTGGCTATGGAAATATCAAACCTGAAATGGTAAAATTATATGAACTTCTAGCTGTCATAAAAGAATTAGGCATTTCCAGAGAAAATTCCCATAGTAGAAGCTAAAATGATACAAAAATAATAAAAACTTGCATTTTTTATTTGACAAACCGCATATTTTTACATATAATTTTAACTGGTACATTTTATTTGTTGGAATTGCCATGCCCTGGGAAAGCAGAAGCAAGGAAGACTAATGAAAGGGATAAAAAAATGAAGACATTCATGCAAAAAAAAGAAAACGTTGAACGTAAATGGTATGTCATTGATGCTGAAGGAAAAACTCTTGGTAGAGTTGCTACAAAAGCTGCTACTATTTTAAGAGGAAAACACAAACCAACTTATACACCTTCAGTAGACTGTGGAGATTACGTAATCATCATTAATGCATCAAAAGTTAATTTAACTGGAAACAAGTTAAATGATAAGATGTATTATAATCACTCTGGTTATCCAGGAGGCCTAAGAGAAAGAACTGCTAAAGTAATGGTTGAAAAATATCCAGAAGAAATGTTAGAAAGAGCTGTTAAAGGTATGCTTCCACATAATTCACTTGGAAGAGCTATGTGCAAAAAATTATTTGTTTATGCAGGTAGTGAACATAAACATGAAGCACAAAAACCTACAGCACTAAATATTGATTAGGAGGATTTAAATGGCAAAACAAGTATGGACCGCAACAGGTCGTCGTAAAAGAAGTTCTGCTCAAGTAAGAATTACTGGTGGAACAGGAAATATCGTTGTAAACGGTATTGATGTAAACGAATATTTTCCAAATCAAATTCTAGTTATGGATTTAAAACAACCATTAGAAGTTACAGATAATTTAAATCGTTTTGATATTGATGTTACTGTAAATGGTGGTGGATATTCAGGCCAAGCAGGAGCAATTCGTTTAGGTATTGCAAGAGCTTTATTAAAATTTGATGAGAACACTGACCAAACAAGAGAAGATTCTTATCGTAAGATTTTAAAAGCTAATGGATTCCTAACAAGAGATGCTAGAGTAAAAGAACGTAAGAAATACGGACTTAAAAAAGCTCGTCGTGCTCCACAATTCTCAAAACGTTAATATTGTTTTCTTATTCCAAGCTTTATGCTTGGTTTTTCTTTGCAAAAAAATAAGCGTCGAATTTTGTCGAACGCTTTTTCTTGCTTTTTTAAAGTATTTGCTTCATAATAAATAATCGTTATTCACTTTGGTGGTAGCGCCTGCTTCATTTTGTAAGTAGTTTAAAACTGCTGATTGATTTCAGGGGGTTATACGAAAGCAGGGAGTGTATTTGAACGAAGAAATAAAGTATTTGTTTATTATAATAATTATGCTTATCTCTATGATTAGAGACGAACATAAAAAAAGTCGCTAGCCAAAAGGCATAGCGCTTGTAAACCATTGCAGGCGCTATCCACTAAGTGGATAACACTTACATAACTATTATATGCTATAATATAAATTATTTCAAGATTAATTAATATAGAAAAGTGGTGTTAATATAATGAATAAAATTTTCCTCTACCTTTATCCAATTAAAGAATTTGCTAATGTTTTCTTTTTAGGAAATGAATATTATGATGAAAATAAATTTAAAAGGCCTTTTGATGTTTTAAATGAGGTCATTGAAAAAAGATATCGTGAAAAAGGCTATCATATTATTTATGCTCTTTATCCTGATAAAGAAATATTTGGTATAATACCTAAAATAGAAGATAAAGTAATTTTTGCGGATATTACTTTTAAAGAAGCGACAAGTAGCACAGGCTTAAATACAGATAAAGAAGTCAAATATCCAGATGAGCAATTACTCATTAATCAATTAGGGGAAGTTGATGAACTGATTATTGGTGGATATCATGCCCAAGATTGCGTAAAAAGGGTAGGAGAAAAAGCTTTGCAAAATGGCATCAACACATTAATAGATTTAGATTTGACAGATTTATTTTTTGCACTTTATAGATACGAAGAATATTTTAAAGTTGAAGAATATAACCCAGAAAGGTTTAAAAGCTTTATGATAAAAAAGTCATCAAGATATGGTGAAGAATTCGCAACAGAGCTTTTTAATAGAAATTACCAAAGTCCAGTTTACGGCTTCAGTGATTTATTAATAAAACCTAAAGCAAGATAAATTGTCAAAATTTTTAAACTCTTTTCCATAATCTTAACAAAAAGATAATAAAAGGAGCAAGATGAAAATATATGTATATTTAGATGAAAGTGGTTCTATTCATAAAAATAGTAATACAAAATATTTTGCTGTTGGAGGCTATATTGTATTTGATAAAGATAAAAATAAAGTAATATCACGATATAAGAAAATAAATAAGAATATTAAAGATTGCAAAAATATTTCATTAAATAAAGAAATAAAATCATATGATATGACTGATATTGAAAAAATAGAAATTTTTAATAAGATACAAGATATTGATTCTTTTTATGGATGTGCCAAAGTATTTGAAAAAGCATCTATGAAAAAGGAAATTATAGAATCAAATATATTTTTTAATTATGCAATTAAATTATTATTTAAAGATTGTATTATACCAATACTAAATTTAATGCAAATAAATGATAATGTAGATTTTATAGTAAGTATTGATAACAGAAATATCAGAGTAGGAGACTTAAATAATTTAGAAACATATTTAAAAACCGAATTCTGTTTAGAAAATTTTAACTTTAAAATAACTTATTATGATTCATCAACTAACTATGGGGTGCAACTAGCAGATTTAATTGTTAATACTTTTTACAATTCCTATAAAAATGGAGATATAGTAAAAAAAGTACTACCTTATTTAAAAAGCAAAAATTTTAGAATAAGCTTATTTCCTGGACATAAAATTAGGAACAAAATAGAGAAAAATTCATACAATATGCATAAGAATGTTTGACATTAGAGTATCGATATGTTAATATATTCTTACAAGACCTGAGGTAGGTAGCTAAATGCTAAGCGTAATATAAAGTACGCTGCCCCTCAGGCATTTTTTTATTTAAATATTTGATATAAAAAATTGACACTCAAAAGCTTTTATTCTATAATTTAAACAAGATAAGAGGAATTTATGAATATATTTTTAGGATATTTATTCACATACATATATGTCTTTTTTATACTAATAATATTAGGCATTTTAAAAAGCAAAAAAATAATAAAGGAGCAAACATCAAGAATATTAGTTCATATCTTAATGGGCTTTACCTGGATAATAATGAACTATTTCTTTAAAATTAGTATTCATATGATAATTTTACCTATCACAATGGTCCTTTTTAACTATATTTCCTACAAATTTAATATAATGAAATCGATGTAACAAGAAAAGAAAGAGTCCAAAGGAACAATTTATTATGCCTTAAGCTTTGTCATCATGGCGATTATTACTTATTTTTATCCAAGTTTTTTACCATTCTATGGAATTGGCGTATTTACTTTAAGTATAGGAGATGGCCTAGCTCCATTGGCAACAAATTTAACAAGCATAAAATAGGTAATACGAATAAAACATATGCTGGTTCTCTTACTGTATGTTTAACAACTATTATAGTAATAATAATATTTAAACTATATTATAATTTAGACTTAAGTATCTTTAAAATAATATTATTAGGCATGATATCTATTCCTTTAGAATTATTTAATAAAAAGGGTAGCGATAATTTAACATTACCACTAGGAATCTCTATTATTTCCTTTTTATTAGAAAGATTGGTTTAACATGAATTTAGGTATTAGTATTATTTTAAGTTTACTATTAGGACTAATTGTCCATCTAAAAAAAGCATTAACCATGCCAGCTTTAATACCAGCAGTTTTATTTTCTACTTTAATTACTTATTTCGGTGGCATAACTTCTTTTATCATCTTAGTAGTTGTCTTTTTAGGAAGTATTATCACTAAATTGTTTAATAAAAATAAGAAAAGGTACAAAAGAAAGTTAATCCAAATAATTTCCAATGTAGGAGTAGGAACTCTTAGTTTAATAATATATAAAATAACAGCAAATGACATTTATTTACTTATCTATGTATCTGTAATGGCTGAATCTTTAGCAGACACTTTAGCATCAGACATAGGAATATTATCAAAGAGGGAACCAATAAATATTTTAACTTTAAAAAAAGGAGAGAGAGGATTATCGGGAAATATTAGTATTTTAGGTTTAATCTCTACTTTAATAGGTTCGCTATTAATAGGAACAATTTACTACATAGGCATAGAAAAAAATATAATTTCTTTTCTAATAATAGTGCTATCAGGCTTTTTAGGAAGTTTAGTTGACAGCATTCTAGGAGCATCTATTCAAGTAAAATATAGGTGTGAAAAGTGTAAAAAGATAACTGAAAGAAAAGAACATTGTGGTAAAAAAACAAATTATTATAAAGGAATTAAATGGATAGATAATAATTTAGTAAATTTATTAAGTAATGGAATTATATTCATAGTTCTATATATAATTTTAAATTATCTCTAAATTTGACAAATGAAAGAAAATTGATATAATATTACAAGAAACAGGGGAAAAATTATGATTATTAATGGAACAATTTATGTTAAAAAAGAGATGAAATATACAATAAAGCCAAGAGTTTTTGTAGAGGACTTTAATGGTATTAGAATTGCTACACCTGAGGAATTGGAATTTATTAAGTTATTTGATTCCCAAAGATTTGAACAAAAAACTGAAATAGATTTAGATGAAAATTTTTGGATAATATTTTTAGCAGGCAATAAAATATTTATGCATAACCATAATAAAGGAACCTATGAAGAATATAATAATATCGATGAAGTAAATGAGCGATTTATATCACTAGAATCTTATATAGAACAATCTAGTTATTTGGGAAAACAATTAATTTTACCAGCAGGTAGTGAAATTATCAAAAATGGAAGAAATGTTTATTTAACAAAACCAAGACCAGAATATATTATTCTTTATATTTTACATGACTCATTAATTATAAAAGAACTTGAAGGAAATCAAGAATACAAATTAATTTCTAGATTTAATCCAGAATTTAGTAAGTATGTGATTGATAATGAAATAAATCCTGAATATGCTGACAAAAATCAAGTATATCAAGATATTATTGCTCAAATTTATCATAAAGGAAAAAAAGATAATCAAGAATTGAAACGCTAATAAAAAATTGTCAAATGAACCAAATAATGCTATAATAAAGTCGCTTAAAAGAACATCTGGTAAAAGTCAATAGATAAAATTCGGCAGTTTTATTATAATTTCCTGCCATATCAAAAAAATTA
>CALWAA010000051.1 GCA_944372725.1 uncultured Bacilli bacterium
CCTAATCTCTTATTTTAATGTGTAATTCTCTTAGTTGCCTTTCTTCTAATTCATTTGGACTACCCATCAGTAAATCCATACCACTTACATTTGGTGGGAATACTTGTACTTCTCTTAAGTTTTCTTCTTCGGTTAAAAGCATAATAATTCGGTCTATTCCCGGAGCCATACCAGCATGAGGAGGTGCTCCAAATTGGAAAGCGGTATATAAAGAACGGAATTTATTTTTGATAGTTTCTTCGTTATAACCAGCAATATCAAATGCTTTTTTCATAATTTCTATATCATGATTTCGAACGGCACCACTCGCCATCTCACAGCCATTGCAAACAAAGTCATATTGATTGGCGACAATATCCCCTGGATTTATCTTTTCTAAAGATTCTAATCCACCTTTTGGCATACTAAATGGATTATGTCCAAAATCCCATTTTTCCTCTTCTTCATTCCATTCATACATTGGAAAATCATTGATAATACAAAATTCAAAAACATTCTTATCAATTAAATCTAATTCTTCTCCCAGTTTTGTTCTTAAAGTACCACATATTTTTTCAATGTTTTTAGTACCAGCTAGAATAAAGATGACGTTTCCAGCTTTTAAATGTAAAGTTTCTTTTAAGGCCACAATTTCTTTTTCACTTAAAAATTTCGTAATTGTTGATTTTAAATTTAAATCTTCTTCTACTTTGATATAAGCAAGTCCTTCCGCGCCTTTTTCTTTTATCCATTCTTCTAATTTTTTATACCAAGAATTTGGTTTATCCATCTCATTTACTTTGATGGCACGTACTTTTTTTTCTTTAAAGCCATTGAATGTAGTATCATTAAATATTTCCGTTATATCTTCAATAATTAGGGGATTTCTTAAATCTGGTTTATCGCTACCATATTTGAGCATAGCTTCTTTATAAGGAATTCGTCTAAATGGTCTAGGTGATACTTTCTTATCACTAAAATGAGTAAATAATTCATAAAAAACGGTTTCGCCTACTTCATAAACGTCTTCTTCCGTTGCAAAACTCATTTCAAAGTCTAATTGATAAAATTCTAAAGTTCTATCAGCCCGACAATCTTCATCACGGAAACATGGGGCTATTTGAAAATAACGATTAAATCCTGACACCATTAAAAGTTGCTTATAGATTTGCGGTGCTTGAGGCAAAGCATAAAATTTTCCTTTATAATTTCTTGAAGGAATTACAAAGTCTCTTGCCCCTTCAGGACTTGATGCTGTAATAATTGGCGTTGTAATTTCCGTAAAATTTAACCCTTTCATAATATTTCGAATATAATCTATTACTTTTGTTCTAAATAATATTTTGTTGTGTACTTCCGGATTTCTTAAATCTAAATAACGGTATTTAAGACGTGTTTCTTCACTGGCTTCTTTACTTCTATTAATTTCAAAAGGTAATATATTAGCACATTTACCTAAAACAGTAATTTCATCTAAAAGAATTTCAATTTCACCCGTTTTCATATTAGGATTAATATCTTTTTCTCTTAAAGCAACTTCACCCGTAATTGTAACAGTTGACTCTCTAGTTAAATTTTCAAGTTTTTTGATATCTTCACTAATTACTTGGACTAATCCAGTTTCATCACGAATTGTTAGGAAACATAAGCTTCCTAAATTACGAATAGAATTAATCCATCCCGCAATTCTAATTGTTTTTCCAACATCTTCTTTGGTAATTTCTCCACAATATCTGTTTCTATAAATATTTTCCATATGTTCCTCCTATAAATTACTAATTATATAATCAAGTATTTCACTTTCATCTACTTTAGTTTCTTCTTTAGTTAAATTATCTTTTACTGTAATCATTCCTTTTTTGAGGTCTTCTTCATTTAAAAGAATAACCATTCGAGCACTTAATTTATTAGCTTCATTGAGCTTTTCCTCTAAACTTTTTTCTAAATAATCCATCTCAGCCGTAATTTCACTCCAACGTATATCTTGAATTAATCTAACTGCGGTTAATTTCTCTTCTTCAGTTGTTGCAACAAGATAAACGTCTACTCTTTTTTCATTTTTCATATTAGAAATACTTTCTAAAATTTCTACTATTTTTTCGGTTGGTATAGATAAGGTTACTATATTATTGTTGGTTCTTATGCCACTACATAATACTACTTCTTTATCATTTTCTCCCATAACAATTTCAAATACCATTAAATTTCCTTCATCTAAAGAAACTTTAGTATCGTCATTTAACTCATAATCAACATCTAAATAATTTAAGTAATTTAGTAACTCTTTTTCTTGAGTATTTAGTTTAATCATCAAGTCAGTAATTCCTATCTCTTCTAAAAAGCGATAAGCTAAAGAGATGATTTCGGCATCCATCATCCGTGAAGAAAAGCCAATACTTGTAATACCCATTTCTTCTAATTCATTATAATAAAACTTCCCGGGCTCTTCTTTAATTGCCTCTATTTCTTTCGCAATTTCCTTTGTAGCTGGGCTCACTAATTCATAGTTGTAATATTCACATACTGTACCAAATACCCTATTTATATAATTGTAATATTTAGCTGTTAAGCCATAAATTGTTTTTGCCATTTTTTCTCCTCCTTAAAATAAAAAAACTTAGTATCATAAGGACGAGTATAACCCGCGGTGCCACCTTATTTTACTAAGTACCCTTAAATTTTTATCGCCAAATTTAGGCGTTTTCTAAATTATGAAAGCTGTCTTTTTAATTATTACACTTTAGGCATTTTCAGCATGCTAGCCCTCTCTTGAAAGTGAAACCTAATTATACTTGGTCTTTCTTTAGAAAAATATTCATATAGTTCATTTTATTATATTTTTTCGTATTCGTCAAGTCTATTTTAACGACGAGAACGAGAATATGCTGCTTTTCTTGGGAATATATTTTCATAATCCAAGTTTTCTTTTAACTTATCTTCATATTCCATAATTTCGGCATTTGCTAAAGCAAATATAGATGCTTTTACAATGCCACCTTCCTGCATTATTTTTTCATATATTGCTTTGTATATTTTAGAAGAAAGAATATTTTGCAAAATATAATTTTCTGCTTCTTCTCTTTTATCAATTTCATTTAATCCTGGAACTAATTTATTTAAGAAAGTAAAAATATTTAAGCCAATATTTTGATTTAATTCTACCATTTCCACTTCACTTGCTTTTCCATCAAAATTAAAAGCTTCAATATTTCCTAAAGAATCCATAATCACACCATATTTATCATCTATTCTCATATAAGTTCGATAAAAGAAATTGATAAAATCTTGGTCAAGCTTTGGTAATCTAGCATAGTCTTTGCTATTGATACTAAAATGACGCAAATTCTTAGCAGTTAACTTTTTATCTTCAGGTATTTCTTTTTTGAGCCATAAAGTAGCACATCTGTTAATTAAACCACTTAAATATCCTTCCCCTAAACCTATACTTAAATACTTATTATAAAACAATATTAACTCATCTTCATAACACGCAGGAACTTCATTTTTTCTCATATATTTTCCTCCATTTCTTTAACCCTTTTTAAAGGGTAAAATTGATTATATCAAAAATAGAAGAAAATGTAAAGGGCAATGTTTTAAGTTAGCGCATTTTTGCTCGAATAGGCGCATCTACTAATTTTTTTATGTAATTTTGTTCTTTTAAAGCAATAATATTATAATAAGCATTTTTAAACATACCAGCACGAATTATATCCATTTTTTCTGTTTTTATTTTTTCAAGTTCGTGATAGGCATAGCTATAAATATGGGATGTTAAAACTAATTGTTGCAATCTTTCTCTTAAGTTAGAATAATCTAAAATAATATTTTTACATTCTAAAATCTGCATAGCTTGAAGAATACTAACGTTTGCGGTATGTTGAGTCTCGCCATGAACCACAAATTCTTTTACTTCCCCATTTAAAGCAAATAAAATGTAGGTATTATCACTGATATCAAATCTAATTATTTCATCAAACAGTAGATAGACATGATTTGGAAAGTTTAAAATTTCATCTAAACTTAATTTTGTGTTTTCTAAAGAAAGCAGATTACTATATAAGGATTCAATTCTTTCATTAGAAAAGAAATTATAATACATTTTTGCTAAATTAGAAGCTAAATTGACAAAAAAATCAACTGGTTCTAATTCCATTCCATCAAACTCTAAGGTTGATATTAATTCTATCGGTTCCATGTTAACTTTCTAACATAATGGTAATTGGTCCATCGTTAGTTATTTTAACCTCCATTTCTGCTCCAAAAACTCCGGCTTTAGTCGTAACATATTGCTTTAATTCTTCATTAAATTTTTCATATAATTTAATTGCTTCTTCCCCATTTAAAGCTTCAATATAGGATGGCCTGTTTCCTTTTTTCGTATTTGCATAAAGGGTAAATTGACTAATCGATAAGATTTCGCCACCCACATCTAAAATTGATTTATTCATAATACCATTTTCATCATCAAATATTCTTAAATTAACCACTTTTTTAGCCAATTTAAGAATATCTTCTAATCCATCATGATAAGTAAATCCTACCAATAAGACTAAACCTTTATCAATAGAGTTAATGAGCTTATTATCTACTGACACACTACTTTGTTTACTTCTTTGTACTAATACTTTCATTATAAACTTCTACTCACTTTCCCGACAAAAGATAACATTTCTAAATCTAATATAATTCGTTCTACTTCTTCTTTATTTTTAACTTTAATTGTCACTTCATATAAATACCAATTAGAATATTCTTTGGCTTTAAAGGAATCAATGTGAACATTCCTTTTCGTAAATGTCGCAATAATATCAGATAAATAATTTTTATTATTATCCGTTTCAACAAATAAATCAGTTAAATAAGTAGATTCGCTATCTTTGTTCCAATTTACTTCAATTGTTCTTTCTTTTTTACCAATAATATTGGGACAATTCGTTTTATGAACAGTAATACCTTGTCCTTTCGTAATAAAACCAATAATATCATCGCCTTTCACCGGTTTACAGCATTTAGCAATATTTACTAAAATATCACCGATGCCAGCGACAATAATATCATTCTTGTAGTTTCCTTCACTTTTGGTATCTTTGTTTACTTTCTCAATTAAAGCATCTTCGACATTTGCTTTAGCTTCAGTCGTTAAATTAATAATAAAGCCAGCCGTATATCTAAGCGTACCAATAGAAAGATAAATATCATCTAAATCTTTTAATTTTAAATCTTTTAAAATCTTTTTAATGTTTTCCTCACTCATAACTTCATTAAAAGCAAGACGTCTTTTACGCAATTCTTTTTCTAGAATATCTTTTCCTTTTAGAGTCATGAATGTACGCTCTTGTTTGCTAAAGTATGACTTTATTTTGTTTTTAGCTTGACTTGTCTTAACAAAATTTAACCAGTCTTTGTTTGGTGAACTATTAGGGTTGGTTTTGATTTTAACAATATCGTTGTTCTCTAATTCATGATTTAAAGGTACAATCGTATCATTGACAATCGCTCCCACGGTTTTATCACCAACATCTGAATGAATCCGATAAGCAAAATCAACCGGTGTTGCCCCACGTGGCAGTTCCATGACATCGCCTTTCGGAGTAAAGACATAAATCATTTCCGCAAGCATATCACTAGTTACATCTTTCGCAAAAGCAAGGTCATCGACTTCTTCATGCGTTTCAATTAAATTTCGGAACATTTCAAGTTTTTGTTCCATAATATTTTGAACTTTTTTCGTGCCATGTTCTTTATAAGACCAGTGAGATGCCATACCTTTTTCAGCAAATTCATCCATTTCATAAGTTCTAAATTGTACTTCGAATAAATGTCCATCAACACCAAAAACAGTTGTATGTAAACTTTGATACATATTAGCTTTGGGCATAGCAATATAATCTTTAAATCGATTCGGAATTGGCCGGTACTTAGCATGAACTAACCCTACTGCTAAGTAACAATCACTTACAGTTTCTAAAATTACTCTTAAAGCTAAAATATCATAAATTTCATTCCACTTCTTGCCATTCGATAGTTTGTTATA
Organism: uncultured Bacilli bacterium; assembly: GCA_944372725.1. Classification (GTDB taxonomy): domain Bacteria; phylum Bacillota_I; class Bacilli_A; order RF39; family UBA660; genus Caccenecus. The sequence goes on from CALWAA010000051.1 coordinate 6,017, forward strand.
AATGCTATGAACACTTTTTACTCTACCTTTTATCTTAAACTTTAATCCCTGTTCCGTTAAAATATTAGTAATACTTTCTTGCATTTCTTCTAAAGAATCATTTAATTCTTTTTGCGTTTCGTTTAATTTCTCTAAAATATCGTTGTATACATCCGGTTTAGTATAATACAAGCATAAATCTTCCAATTCACTCTTAATAGAATTAATACCTAGACGATGCGCAATAGGAATTAAAACAGCCATGGTTTCATAAGCTTTTTGTTTTTGTTTTTTTGGATTAATCGCGTAATTGGTTCGCATATTATGAAGACGGTCCGCTAGTTTTATAAATAACACACGGACATCAGTTGCCAGTCCTACTAATACTTTTCTTAAATAGATGGCACTTGATTCTGAATCATCTACTAGTTCTAGCTTATTAATTTTAGTAATAGAATCGACAATAGTAGCAACCGTACTACCGAATTTTTCTTCAATCTCACTTAGAGTTGTTTCTCCATTATTCATAACTTCATGAAGTAGTGCCCCGATAATTGTTGTAGCATCCACATTTAGGCTATTAACAATCTGGGTAACATGAAGAGGATGAGTAATGAAATCTTCACCAGTTAAACGTTTCATCCCTTTATGTTTTTCTTTAGCAAAATTGTATGCTTCTTTTATTTTTAAAAGTTCGTTTGTATCTTTGATATTTTCTTTTATTTCTTCATATACACTTTCAAACGTAATCGCATCATCTTCTGTTTTCACTTAAATCTCTCCTTTGTTAATATCTCTTCGATAATTTTTTAATTCATTTTTCACATAACTATCTAGTTCTCGCTCTTCTATATTAAAAATATCATTCACCATATCTCCTAAATCTAGGCTTCTAGAACTAGTCCATTTATAATTTTTTAAATAATTCCAAATATCTTCTTCATGAATATAATTCATACCTTTTTTATGAATTTCTCTTGCTTTACTTTTTAAAGCTGGTAAGATTCGCTCATATAGTTCAGCTAGATTTTTAAATTTAATTTCACTATTCATTTTTATCACTCACTTTATTTTCTAATAAATTCTCATCAAGATAACGATAATTAAGGGCATTGGTATTTGATATAACACTTCGACCTAATTCTTGCTCTAAATTTTCTTTAGCACCTCTTGCAATATTGCCTCCTCGTCTAGCAATCTCCTTGTTTTCTGCTAAACCATAAGGCTTATGTTCTTTTACAAGTTCTCTAGTAGCAATTTCCCCTAAATCAGTTAAAGCTACTTCAATATCGGTCATATTATCTCGAAGAGACTCTTTTCTAATTCCTTTGAAAGCTTTATATTTTGACGCACTCATTCCTGACCAACTTTTATAAATTTCATTTGTTAATATTCCATATTCTAAAGGTGTATTAATTCCATTTTCTTTCCAAGCATCGGTTAATTTAAAGCGGTCAACAATACCAGTAAGTCGCATTTTAATCCAGTTATTATCGTATCCTTTATTCTTATAATACAAGATAGCTCTACTAA
>CALWAA010000052.1 GCA_944372725.1 uncultured Bacilli bacterium
CTATACTATTGGAGAATGTTGAAATTATAATATTGAAAATATATTAATTTTAATATATAATGAATACAGAAAGAGAACGAAGTTCGTAACTTATATGTGATTCGCTCCAAAGGAATATCAGCTTGAACTTGAATGTAGAGCTTTCAATAAATATCAATTCATAAAGAATTGATTTTTTTATGCCCCTAAATACAAATAAAAAGATGATATCAAATATTAAAATAAAGCATCATCTTCTTTGTATATTTTTAATTAAAGTCCTTTTTAAAATCCTTTCTCCATTTTTAGCACCGGTTCCCAATGCAGATATAGGAACATCTGTTTCACTTTCGAGCCAACTAAAATATTCTCTTAAATATCTATTAAAATAAAAATCATCAAAGTTACCAGATTCACCTTTAAAATCTAATCCTAAATGCTGAAAAAAATTTAAATACAAGCTAGAGGGTGTATTAATTTGACAATTTGTTTTTAACTTTCTTATATCTAAATCAAATACTCTTCTCTCCATTTTTGTTACTGTCGTTTGTTCAGACTGATCGAATATAGTATTAGAAGGAAAGTCGCTATCTATCATTGGAAGTTCAATTAGTTTCGTTTCATATTCAGATAATCCTTTTGCCTTATACATTAGCCGTTCTAATTCTAATGCCTGAATTAAATGAATCGATTCCAAATTTTGAGATTTATAATTTTCACCCAATACTTGTTTTAAATATATTAAAGGACAATGACTAATGATTTTCTTTAACCTTTCTATATTTAAATGATTAGGAAAGCATTCAACATCACCACGGCAAGGATAACTTCCATACATCGATGCAAGATTAATTTGTGTCCAAGTTAGTTCATCCCCTTTACCATAATTTCCTGAATAAATAAATTCTCCAGACTTAGTTATGTTACTAATTCTTATTGGAAAAGGTCTTATCACCATAATAGTTTGTAGTAATCTTTCCGGCGAAATTCCTGAATCTGCAAGTAACTGTGCAGTAGAAACATTTCTACTAGTAACATAAGGATAATTACCACTATGATTTAAATCTAAATCACATCCTTGAGATCCTTCTAGCATCACATACTCCAAAGGATTATCAAGATAACTATATAGTCTCTCTAACCATTCATCATTAGAGCAAACAACTGCATTTTTATATGTTTTAAAAAATTCTAGTTTTTTATCTCTAATAACTTTTTCCACAGTAACTGCTCCACATCCTTTAAATGTTGAACCACTTCTAATATGTTCTCTTTCATATTGTTTATGTCTTTCATCAATCAAAGGAGCCATTTCATGAACATAAATTTTTCTATCTCCTAAATACTTACTAACACGTTTATACTCTGCCTTAAATACTTCCATATCAATCGCCGAACCTGGACCAATAAATAACTCTGTTTTAGGATTAACTGCTGATACAGGTATATTTCTAAAAACAGTAGAATTTCCCTGTTCATCTACAAAAGTATGACCTGCATTTGGCATACAATTAGTAATAGCAGCACCTAAATTAATAGATTTATCAGTTGCTATTTCTCCAATAACTTTAGCCTTACCACAACTACCAGCTTCCCCATCTATTATCGATATAACGTTTTTAACCATAACATCCCCCTAAATAAGTTTTACTTTAAATCATTAATAACACCATTGATTAAATTTAAATCAGATGGAATAATCCATTTTACATTTGCAATTTTAAATAATACTAAAGGTATAATAGCACCACTTCTTGCACCATCCATCCATTTAGGATTATTAGGCATCAACTCATATAATTCATCAAGAGAAATATCATAAAATACTTTTTCAGTACCTTTAACATAATCTTCTAAACTAAGCATATATTTATGAATATGATCATTAAATAAAGTATTATCTACTAAATTAAAGCCTGTTAGTAATTCAAATCTTTCTTCTCCCCCAGTAAATATTGCACAATCATAATCTTTATCTAATTCAATATTAGATAATTTTTCTAAAACAAATTTTTCCATCTCTTCAAGAGTATTACCACTATATTGGTCATTAACTTTATCAAAGTTATTTAATAAATCAGCAACACCAATCGTTAAATTTTTTGTATCAGTTATTTTATCGCCTACAAAAGTTACTAATTCAGTAGTTTTACCACCCATATTAATGATTAAAACTTTCTTATTATTATAATCATTTTCCATCGCTTTTGCTAAATAATAATTTTCAATACCATGACTAATAATATTAAAATGCAAATCAAATTTTTCATTAAATAACTTAACTAAATCTTGTTTTCTTTCCTGTATTAAATTTCTAAATATACCAGTAACAAAAATATTAGTATTGTAATATTTTAAATCATATTTAGACTTTATTTCTTCAAAATAATCACATAGATCTTTTAAGTTACTTTTACTAATACCTTTTTCAGCATCAAAGTCATTTTTAAAATAAATAGAATGTTCTTCTATAAGTTTTAAATCATCATCATAACAATAAACTTTTATTGTTGATGAACCAAGATCAATATAATAATTCTGCATAACGATCACTCCTACTAATATTTTAACATAAATATCAACTTTTTTAAAACTTTCCTAATAAATTTCAACCTATCTTTTTAAGACGCTATAAATTAATCTAAACATAACGATAAAATTTCTGCTATAATATATTTGGTGATAGAATGAATGATTTATTTTTAGATATAATTAAACACTTATCAAAATATGATATAAATATGAAAGAAAATTATCAAATATATCGATCAATCCAAAATAAAAATCCCATCCTAAGAAAAACAAAAAGCATAAAAGAAAATAATATTACCTATTATATTTTTAATCCTAAAAAAACAAAAACCAATAAAACAATAATTTATCTTCACGGAGGAGGATGGGTCACCGGAAGCATCAAATTCTATAGTTCTCTTCTCTATCATTTAGCAAACGAATTAAACCAAAACGTTATTGCCTTTGACTACCCACTAGCGCCCGAACATCCATTCCCAGAAGGACTAAATTATTGTTATGATGCCATAAACTTACTCTTTAAAAATCCCCAAAAATACAATATTGATCCAAAAGATATCATAATCATGGGAGATTCAGCTGGTGCAAATTTAGCAACCGTAATATGTTTAAAAGCAAAAAAGACAAAAGACTTTAAAATAAAGAAAGAAATTTTATTATATCCAATTGTTCAAACAAATTTTACAAATAATAAAAAATACAAATCAATTGAAGAAAATGGATACGATTATTTTTTAAATAAAAGTCTCATTAAAGACTATTTAAGTTTGTATATAACAAACAAAAAAGACTATAAAAACATACAAATAGCTCCCCTATATGCCAAAAACTTATTTGGTATGCCCGAATCTCTAATTATAACTGCCGACCTAGACCCTCTAAGAGATGAAGGATATGCTTATGCTAAAAAATTAAAGCGATATTTTAATAAAGTAACATATTATAATATGAAAGGTGTTATCCATGGTTTCTTTAATAACTTTCTATATTTTAAAGAAAACCATCATGTAATAAAAATAATAAAAAGATTTGTAGGTGATAAAATTGAATAGACATGATAAATGGTACAAACTAGATAACGCAGCCAAAATATTTCCTCCAACCACAACAACTTATGACCCCAAGATATTTCGTTTCTCTTGTTTATTAAAAGATAAAGTAAACCAAGAAAACTTACAGAAAGCTGTAAATCTAACTTTAGAAGATTTCCCTATTTTTAAATCAATTCTAAAAAAAGGCTTATTTTGGTATTATCTTGAAGAAACAAATATGAATTCTTACGTTAAAGAAGAAACAAACAGTCCTTGTGAAAAACTAGATACTCCTCTATTATTTGAAGTAACATATTTTGAAAATAAAATAAACCTTGAAGTTTATCACGCTCTAAGCGATGGCGCAGGATGCATTACTTTTTTTGAAAATCTAATTTACAATTATTTAAAAATAGAACACAATTTAAAAGACAACACCATTTTAACCAAAAGCTCTAGTTATGAAAAAGAAACCGATAGTTTCTCCCAATACTATAATCCCAAAAATAAAATTAAAATCGAAAAAAAAGAAAATGCCTATCAACTAAAAGGAAAATGGTATCAAGAAGGAAAACTTCGTATCATAACTGGCTCTACAAATACCAATAAATTAAAAGATTTAGCTCACAAATACAACACCACCATAACCGGTTTATTAATTAGCCTCGTAATAAAAAGTATGGAAGATATCCTAAGCATTAAAGACAAAAGAAAACCTATTTCTATTACTGTTCCCATTGACTTACGAAAATATTTTAAATCCGAAACAGTTCGCAATTTCTTCAATGTCACCAATGTAAATTACAAATTCACAAAAAACAATACCCCTTTAGAAGAAATCATTACAGAAGTAAACCAAGAATTAAAAAATGGTTTAAGCAAGCATGCAATTAACACTAATATGAGTAAAATGATATGGTTAGAAAATTTCTTTTTAATACGTCTAATCCCCTTATTTATTAAAAACAAAGTCATGAAATATACTTACAAATTAACACGAAAAAAACAAACATTAGGCTTATCCAATGTAGGTATCATCCATCTACCAGAAAGTTGTAAACCATATATTGATAAATTCTTAATTATGAACAGCACTGATGCCTTAGAAGTATGTATTATTTCCTATGAAGATGAAATTTGTATCAGTTTTTCATCTCATTTTATAAGTAGTGAAGTAGAAAAAAATTTCTTTCGCTTACTTAAAAGTTACAATTTAGATATAACTATATATAATAATGAAATAGATGGAGTTGATTAAATGAATAAATGTCCAAAATGTGAAGTAGTATTAAAAACAAATCATCATATTTGCCCTTTATGTCATAACAAAATTGATTTAAAAGAAAAAAATAGTATTTATCCGCAAATAAAATCAAATCATAAATATCGCAATTTAATGATAAAAATTTCCCTTTTCATTAGTCTTTGTGGCATTATTTTTTCCTTACTAATCAACTATTGGGTTAACAATCAAATATCTTGGTCTCCTTTTGTTATTTTAGGAATCCTATCTTTTTGGCTAACTTTTAGTATGGGCATAAATAGTAAACATGGATTTATGAGAATTTTATTTGCAGAAATTATAAGTATTATGGTTTTATCAATCATTTGGGATTTATTAACTGGATTTCATAAATGGTCTATCACTTATTGCTTACCCTTTTTATGTGTTTCCTACACCATTACTTTCTTAATTATCCGAATATTTACGAGATATACCAGAAGAGAATATATTTTATATACTTATTTAAATTCCTTAATTGGTTTATTACCACTCTATTTTATTATAAAAAACAATCTAAACCCCTTATGGCCATCTTATGTTTCTGTATCGACTAGTATTTTTGCTCTAATCTTCCTATTCATTTTTAACTATCACACTTTAGGTACTGAAATAGAACGAAGAATGCATGTTTAATTAATTAAAGTAAAGACAATATCTAAAATAAACAAGACAATGAAAATGATAGATACCCAAAAGGGTATTTTTTTTACTACATTATTTACCCAAGGAAGAACAAAATAATTAATCGCTGTTGCTAGTAATCCCCATAAAAGAGATACTTCCAAACAAATATATTTTCCATAATTAAAACGCATATTCGTATAATCCCAATAAGTACGATGAAAAATAGTTTCAATAAGCATACCGCCACTAAATTCAACAATTGTCATAAGAATAGTTATGCCAATATAAAAGATTATTACCTCTTTCCATTTTTTTAAATGATATTGCGCTAAAAATTTATTTAAAACAACAACAAGAAGTACCCCTATCCCATAAATAAAAGTCCAAGGTCCATAAAGAATACCACTATTAAAATTATCATTAAAGAAAATATTAATAAAATTCTCAAACAAAAAACCTACCAAAGAAAAAACAAAGAAAATATTTACATAATACATAATAAACCTCCTCTACTTAATATACCCATTATGAACAATTTTAGTATCTTTAACAACAATAAATGCTTTAGCATCAAGTTCTTTTATTAATTTAATCGTTTCCTGGGTATTTTTACTTTTAACATCAACTAAAAGCAAATCTTTTTTGTCGCGATAATTATTTTTAAGAGCAATAACTGAAACCCCACATCCCTCACTTCTAAGAGCATTGATTAATTTCGTATTACCCCTAGAAGTAGTAACCTCAATACTATTCACATTTTTAATAAACTTTCTCGATAAACACCCACCAATATAAGTACCTGTTGCATACCCAAGCGAATAAAATATCGGAATTAAAATACTATCAATATTAGTATTGAGAGCGCGTCTCACCGCAATAAACCAAACAAATACTTCACAAAAAGCTAAAATTGGCGTAAAAATACTTTTCTTCCGAACCATAATCATCATTCGAAATGTAGAAATAGATACATCAACAATTCTTGCTAAAAAGATTTCTAAACATGTAAAAAGCATAATACCACCATTAGTATTATGCCTAAAACTTTAAATTACATAACTTTTAATATTGCCAAAATAACTAAAATAATAACCACTAGTACAATAAGAACTGCACCCAAGTACTTATTTTCCCTCTGTTTTTTATAATCTCTATTAATAGGTTCTCTACTATATCTATCACTTAATAAATTTACCTCAATTTTTGTTTTCTCTTTTTCTTCCATAAATCTTTTCTGTGTTTTAATCTGTTCTTCATCCATCATAGCTCCACAACTACGACATACAAACCCAGTACTAGGTAGAGCTGCCCCACATTTCTTACAATACATATTCTTCACCACTATTATTGTAAACGATTACAAACAATTTAGTAAAGATATTACATTTAATTTACATTTATTTTACGTTTTATTCATAAAAATTAAATTGGTAAATGCATTATTTATCTCTTGATTAAAATTCATTACACTATCAAATTCATAAACAATATTAAAAACAGCATGATTCCCTAAAGCTTGAACATGTAAATAAACATCAGCCACCTCATCCTGCACTTTCAAAGTAACCAATCGAGTAGAGGAAAATAAATAATTATTTTGCCCCTCTCACACCACCGTACGTACGGTTCTCGTATACGGCGAT